>DATBMP010000495.1:0-6486 GCA_036554845.1 Pyrinomonadaceae bacterium | reverse complement strand
TGGAAAACTGAAGTTTGTTCTCAACACTCACTGGCACGGTGACCATACCGGAGGCAACGCGGTGTTTGGACCAGAGGCTCCAATCATCGCGCACGACAATGTGAGAAAACGCCTGGCCACCGAACAGAAGTCCGAATTTTTTAAGAGAACAACACCTGCGGCACCAAAAGACGCCTTGCCCGTCATCACCTTTGGCCATTCCGTCACGGTCCACTTCAATGGTGAAGAGATTCGTGCCATCCACTTTCCGCGGGGACATACAGATGGCGACAGCGTGATCTTCTTTACCAACTCAAACGTCGTTCACATGGGCGACAACTTCTTTGCCGGCAGGTTTCCTTTTGTGGATCTGGAGAGCGGCGGCAGTGTGGAAGGATTAGGAAAGAACATCGGAGAGGTGATTGCCAAACTTCCGGCTGACGTGAAGATCATTCCGGGTCATGGTCCAATCTCAAACCTCGAGGATTTGAAGCGTTATCACCGGATGCTGCTTGAGACCACTGAAATCGTGCGCAAGAAGATGGCTGAGGGAAAAACGATACAGCAGATCACAACCGAAGGATTGCCGGAAGAGTGGAAGGAATGGGGCACCGGGTTTATTAAGACTGACGTCTGGATTCAAACGGTTCACCGCAGTTTGTCAGCACCAAAGTGACTTTGGAGTGCGGCGGCAGCGCAGCGCGAAGCCGCTTTGGATCCGTGTCTCGCTCGAACTTCAAAGTCATTTCAACACTCTGTCGAGCTTGCCGGTGCGAACGTCCCACAGCACGACTGAAGCATTACCAGTACCACTCGCCAGTAGATCACCAGTCGGAGAAAAGGCTAATGACGAGACCGTTACGTCGTGGCCTTTTAATGTGCGCTTCGATTTTCCTGTACTGAGTTCCCACAGAACAATCGAGCGATCGTCACCACCACTTGCCAGAAATTCTCCATTTGGCGAAAAGGCCAGCGCGTTTATCAAACTTTCGTGCTTGCGCAGCCTCATCCTCAACGCGCCTGTCTTCGTATCCCAAAGTGCAACCGATCCGTCTGCTCCAGCGCTCGCCAAGGTTTCACTGCCTGGATTAAAACGAACCGTCGTCAGACCTTCCCCAACATTGAAGCCGCTGATTTTCGTATTGGATGCGACATCCACAATCCTTACATCTCCGGCCTCACTGCCCACCGCAACGATTCGGCCATCGGCAGAGAATGACAACGTATTCACCTCTTCGGTTTCCAAAACCGTAGTTCGCTCGCTTTGCGTACCCGCACTGGAGAGAAGAATAAGTTCGTCACCGCTCGCAATCGCCACTGTCTCCCCGTCATCAGCAATCGCCACAGCCGAGATACCGTCGTTAGTCGCCGTGCGAATAGGACGACTAGTTCCCTGCGCCAGATCCCAGATGTGCAAAGTCTTGTCCGCCGCCAGCTCAACCATCGACTCACCATTAGCCGAGAACGCAACCATCAAAGGTGCTTCGTTTCCTTTCCGCAAGTGCTTTTTAGTCTCGCCCGTACGGACGTCCCACTGTTTCACTCCTCCTTCTTCCAGTTCACCGGCAACAGTCTTTCCATCAGCAGAAAATCCGAGCGACAGCACGCTCTTTACTGACACCACGTATCGACTAGGTGAATTACGCTCGTTGTCGTCGCTTGTCTCAAGGTAAGTATGGCCCACCGCCCATGTTTGCGTGTTGCGCGTCTCCACACCAAAGCCACCAAGCTGCAGAGCGAGCTGGCTACTGTCGGCGGAGATGGCGAGAGAACGCACTGTTTGGTTGTCGATAATAGCGAGACGTCCCACACTGCCTTTTGTGAGATCGATCAGTTCGACGGCACCGACGAAAGTCTGATCGTTCTTGTGTAGTCCACCCAATATCATCTGCTGTCCGTTGGGCACAAAGACCAATGAGGAGATTACATTTGTCTTGACGGGAATCGTTTTGAGTAGCTTGCCATCGAGGATCTGGTAGAACCGGACCTCGCTGGAGGTCCCGGCGCTCTCTTCATCGGCGAAATCATTTGAGACAGCGGCTGCAAGCGAACGACCATCGGGAGAAAACCCAACTGCACTGAGGCGATCCTTAAAACTCTTTATTGTGTGAATCAGCTTTCCAGTTCCGAGTTCCCAAACTCTTATTTCCTTTGCGGTCCACCCGGCAATGTAACGACTGTCCGAAGAGAATTGTGCCTGCGATCGTTGAAGAAAACTGCTAGCAAAAAAATGTTCGGATCTTAACCGATTGCGGAACGCCCCCCGAGGAATTATCCCCATCTCAGTCTCGAAACTGTTCTTCAGTTTGAATATGAGTTGGCCCGACTTGGCGTCGAAGAGTTTCAGTTGCGAAGCACTGGTAAACCGGGGCCGGTATAGACCACCATACGGTCTGAACAGAATCGGTGCCATCGAGTCGATATAGGATTCCACAGTGGCAACGAATCGTCCGTCGGGAGAATACGTAGCGATAAGACTCATACGATTGTTGTCAGGAAGAGTGACCTTCCTTTTCAGCTCGCCTGTCATCGCATCCCACCATTTCAATTCAACCAAAGATGCGCGGCGGCGATCTTTCTCGCGAATCTTATTGCTGCGGAATTCGCTACTTCCGGTGACGATGGTGGTCCCATCAGGTGAGAACGAAACTGACCACACTTGCCCGTCGAAACCACGAATCGTATGTCTCAACGATCCATCTGCGACATTCCACAGCTCGACTCTGGAAAACCGTGTGCTCGTGCTGTTCGTGCCTCGGGCTATCGCCAGTGTCTTTCCGTCGGGAGAAAGACTTACCGCAAACACGGCTCGTTCGCGGTTTGCGGCCGACATCCTTTGGGCCAGAACAGGCTGAACTGGTCCAAGCATCATCGATGTCGCACAGAGCCCGAGAACAAATAACAGTGCCGACAATCCGGGTATCCGGCAGCGAAAAACCATGACGGTGATTTGTGATGAACAGAGGTAACGGTGCCTGGTAGCACCGCAAAAACGCTTAGCCCTGGGAAGGAGGCGTAAGCTCGGCCAAAAAACTCTGGCCGGCGGCCAGTTTGAGAGAAAAGTTCTCGGCGATCGTTTGACCGATGTCAGATAACGACTTGCGTGCTCCTAGATCAACACCCGCATTGGCACGCCTACCAAAAACTAACAACGGCGCAAACTCGCGCGTGTGATCTGAACCGGGGAACGTGGGATCGTTCCCGTGGTCAGCCGTAATGATCATCAGGTCGTCGTCACGCATCGCACTCTCGATCTCGGGCAATCGATCATCGAAATGTTCGAGTGCAGCGGCAAACCCTTCGGTGTCGCGTCGATGTCCGTACAGCATGTCAAAGTCAACCAGGTTCGAGAAGATCAAGCCCCGCGATTCTTTCTGCAACACGCGAATAGTCTGATTAATCGACTGCTCGTTGTTCTTTGCTGGAAGATCCTCGGTTACGCCCATCGAATCATAGATAGACGCAATCTTACCGATGCAGACGACGTCGAGTCCGTTCTGAGCCAATGCAGGTAACAGATTTTCGTGAGGAGGCGGCACGGCATAATCGTGTCGGTTCTCAGTGCGAAAGAATGAACCAGGTTTGCCGAGAAAAGGTCGCGCAATCACCCGGCCCACTTTGTGTCTGCCGTCGAGCATGCGACGCGCGATTTCACAGATCTCGTAAAGTCTGTCGAGCGGAATCACCTCTTCATGGGCCGCAATCTGAAACACTGAGTCTGCCGATGTGTAGACAATCGGTTTACCGGTGGCCACGTGTTCAGCTCCCAGGTCCTTGATTATTTCCGTCCCTGACGCCGTGATATTTCCCAGCACGCCGGGAACACCGGTCTCCTTCACAAATCGATCGAGTAGTTCTTTGGGAAATCCATTGGGATAAGTTGGGAAGGCCTGATCGAGGACGATGCCGGCCATCTCCCAATGTCCAGTCGTCGTGTCCTTTCCGTTCGAACGCAACGCGCAACGTCCGAATGAACCAACTGGATTCGTCTCAGCAGGAACACTCTCGAGCGGACGGATGTTACCCAGACCGTAACGTTGCAGGTTCGGAAGTTTGACTGGCCGCGACGCGAGAATATGTCCAAAAGTATCAGAGCCCGCATCACCCCACTCGGCAGCATCCGGCATCTCGCCTATTCCCGCACCATCAAGCACCACTAACACAATACGATTGAAAAATTGATTATTTGGCATCTAGTTCTGAGGTTAGGATTGTTTCGCTGATTGGATGCGCACTGAACGGTCAACCTTTGGGAGCGTAATAACCTTCGCGAGCACGCACCTGTCCTTTTTCCGGAGTGCCCTTCACTTCAACACGAATGGCCCGATACTTTCCGTCGCGCGCTTTATTAGTCGGATAGTAGCCCAGACTGTATTGGGTTCCGATCTCAGCTGCAACCAGGGCAAATGCTGCGCGTGCGTCGCGAAGAGTTGACGCGGCGAAATTCTTACCGCCACTCGCCTTTGCCAGTTGGTCCATTTCGCGGCGCGCGAGATTATAAAGACCGCGGCTGATCTGCATTCTCTCAAAAGGGCCCATCTGACAGAAGTTGCCGTAATCTTCAGCGCGTGCTTTGGGAACAAATATCTCGCGATACCTCTGCAGCTGCTTTGCTGAAAGTGTCAAACGACCATCGTCCTGACAATCCTTCAAGAGACGGTCTTCCACAAAGTCCTCGGTATTGACCTGGACAAAATATGTCGCGACGCCTGAACGCAGCAGACTGGCACTTGCAGTCGAGTAATCGAGTTCGCTTGTCGAATCAACGCCATCAGTTAGCGCAACGATCGCCCGGCGACCGCGAAGTTCATCGCGAGGTGGATCTCGAAAGACCTGGTTAGCGACACGCTCCAACGCATCGTAAAAAGGTGTTCCATTACTTGAACCTAAACGATCGATTGCTAATCTAAGCTGCTTGCGATCTTCTGTCAGATTCGACATCACCTCAACTGTCGCCAACTTGTCGGGACCAACAGTAGTGGTGTCGAACGCGACCACAGCGACTCGATCGCCGGGGCGAAGCGCATCGATAAAAGCATTCGCGGCCTGCCGAATCAGCACCACGTCTGCACGAGTTGAACCTGACGTGTCCAACAACAGCGCGATCTCAAACGGAGCTTGAGTGGTGCCAAAGTTGGCGATGTTCTGTTTTTGGCCGTCCTCATAGACCACAAAGTTCTCTGCCCTCAATCCAGACATGGGACGTCCGCCCCGGCTCGTAACTACAGCGGGAACTGAGACCAACTGAGTTTCAACTCTAACCACATCACCTTCATCTACCTCTTCCGCAGTGCCAGTCGAGGGTTTCTGTGGCGATTCATTCTGCGTGTCATTGACGCGCCGAGGGCGTTGCTTGGGCTTGTGCTGGCCCAAGACGATCAAACCGCTGGCCGCGATCATTAACGCGACAAGCAGAAGATGCGTTGTAGAGCGAAAAGCGAAGAGCGAATATTTGGTCTTGCCTTTTTGCATAACAAGAATTCACAAAGAAGGATTATGGTGCGTTTGAATATCAGCTTTATGTTTGCCCAAAAACTATAGCCAAAAATCCGCCAGACGGGAAAGGTACCTGAGCAGGAGTCCGAATATCCGGAAAGAAGGCACAAATACTTGTCAAATATGATCACTACACCGAGATGCGTTAGTTCCATTTTGAGAGTCACTTGAGACGTAACTGCGGTTCAGTGGGCCTCCTTGACACTAATCAACGGTTCTCTTAGCATGACGGTCGCTTAACGTTTAGCAAGAAATTGGTATTTGGATGCGCACGTGTCGTGGAAAGTTTTCAGCCAAACATCGTTTGGTAATTGTGCAGGCACGTACGTCAATGGTAGACGGCTTCCCTTACAAGGAAGAGGTTGGGGGTTCGAATCCCTCCGTGCCTACCAAATGTTTGATCAACGAAATGTCCGATCAGGTTCGATTGTTTCGTAAGACCTGACCAGAAACACGTCGCTCTTTTGATAATCGTCTTTGCGGAGTCGTAGTTCAGTTGGTTAGAACGCCGGCCTGTCACGTCGGAGGTCGCGGGTTCGAGTCCCGTCGGCTCCGCCACTTATTTCAGAAGTTAGCGCCTGACAACGCTACTGAATTAGCTCAGAAACAGGTACTGTGCCAGTAGATGTGCCAGTGAGTTTCTGAGCTATTTTCTTTTTTGTCTGCCTCTTGAACTCGGGACTCAGATGCTGGTACATCCTCGATTCTCGGCTTCTGTGACTCGTCATTTTTGCAGTCATCGCATCTGGTATCTCATCCATAAACAACACGGTCGTTGCGAAGTGTCGCAGATCGTGGATTCTTAGATTCTCTATTCCGGCCTGTTTGCAGACCCTCCTGAACCTCTTTCCCAAGTCCCAGGCATGAGGCTTTTTGAACTCCTCTTTAGACTTGAACCTGACGTTGGGTTTCGCAGGAAAGAGGTAACTGTCATTCCCGTAGCTTGGCAGGCTCTTTATCCCTTCCACCGCGATTTCAGCCAGTGGGATCTTGATCGGATCGCCGTTCTTC
>DATBMP010000314.1:0-9326 GCA_036554845.1 Pyrinomonadaceae bacterium | reverse complement strand
TCACTACAAGATTATTAGCCTTCTCGGTGCCGGGGGAATGGGTGAGGTTTACCTGGCTGAAGACACTAAACTTCACCGGCAGATCGCGCTCAAAATCTTGACGTCGCAATTCGAAAATGATGACGAGCGAATAAAGCGTTTCAAGAAGGAAGCCCGCGCCGTTTCCGCTCTCAACCATCCGAACATCATCACGATCTACTCAATCGAAGAGACCGAGAGCGGCAGTTTTATCGCCACCGAATTTATTGACGGTCAAACTCTGCGTGAGCGAATCAACGCAAGGCCATTCTCCTGGCAAGAAGCGGTCGACATTGCTGTGCAGATCGCCGGCGCTTTGAAAACGGCACACTCGGTGGGAATCATTCACCGGGACATCAAACCTGCAAACATCATGATTCGCCGCGATGGAATCGTGAAGGTGCTGGACTTTGGTTTGGCGAAACTCACTGGACCCAGTTTGCGCGATATTGAAACTCGCGACCACACCGCCCCGAACCGGGTGATGGGCACGATAAATTACATGTCTCCCGAACAGGTGCTCGGGGAACCTGTTGATACCCGGACAGATATTTTCAGTTTTGGTGTAGTGCTTTACGAAATGCTTTCAGGCGTGATGCCGTTCGCTGGTCCGAGCGATGCTGCAATCTATAACGCGACCATCAACAAGGTGCAGCCATCGCTGCGCGAAACAAACGCCGAGATTCCGCCTGACCTGGACCACATCGTCAAATGCTCGATGGAGAAAGATCCAGCGCGCCGTTACCAAACATTTTCAGAATTGCTCACCGATCTAAAAAACGTTCTGCGCGATACGCAATCAGGTTCCATTGACAAAACTGCAACGAAGATAACGGCGCGGACGGTGAAGACTGCGGATCCGGTAAAGACTATGGATCCGGTAAAGACTACAGATCTCGTACAACCAAAAACCCGAAAATCGTTGGTTTGGTTGATCGCGCCGCTTTTGCTCCTGGGCATTCTGGGCGTAGGTCTTTACTGGAAATACTCTTTTGCACCCGGCCCCACCGTAAATCATTTTCAGTCGATTAAGTTGGACGTGCTCACGGCTCATGGACTAGCCACGGCAGTCGCTATTTCACCTGATGGCAGATATATCGCCTACGCCAAAGACGAAGACGGAAAAAATAGTCTCTGGCTACGTCAAACCGCCAGTGCGGGCGATACGCAGATCGTTCCGCCGGGTCAAGTTAAATACAGTTTTCTGAAGTTTTCCCGCGATGGCAATTTTCTGTATTTCGTCGGCGTCGAAGGTGTTGGCCAGCCTTCGTCCCTTTATCAACTTACGTCGCTCGGCCGTAATCAGCGCAAAATAATCAGCAACGTCGACAGCCAGATCTCATTCTCACCAGAAGGAGATCAAATTGCTTTCATCAGAGTTGCGGAAGGCGATAATTCAATCATCATCGCCGGTCAACAGGGCGGTAACGAACGTACGCTGGTTACCCGCAAATACCCAAAAGTTTACGGGGACGAAGTTTCGTGGTCACCCGATGGGAAACTGATCGCGACACCCACTTTGACGCGAGGCGCAACCTACGCGGGCGGAATGGCAGTGATTGATGTTGCCACGGGCACCGAAACGCCGATTCCACTAAAGGAAGAAAAATTACTTCGCATCAGTCAGCTTGCGTGGACGAATGATGGGCAGGGATTGATTTATACCCCCTATGCTGCGGACATGGGCCAGCGATACCAAATTCGCTACGCTGCCTATCCATCCGGTGACGTTCAAAATGTGACTAATGATCTTTCCAGTTACGAGGACTTCAGCCTGACTGCTGATTCACAAACAATCGTGGCGATTCAGCGTGAATACTCGATGGGCATTTGGCTAACGGTAGCGGATGATTTTTCAAATACGGTGAGCATTAATTCAAAGACTGCCGCAGACGATGGTGAACGCGGTATTACCTGGACCAGAGACGGCAAGATTGTTTTTGTGTCGAGCGAAGGTGGCGCACAGAATATCTGGCGAATGGATGCTGATGGCAGCAATCCCAAGCCTTTAACTACAGACTATAAAGTAGGAAAGATCTTGCCGACACTTTCGGTCGGCGGCGACTTGATCACTTTTATCGGAGGTACCTCACCGGGCAACAGTTTTTTCCAGATGGATTCCGACGGACAAAATGTGCGGCGCGTAGTAGAAGATACTAATTGCGCTTTTGCGGCGGCTTCAGCTAATGAAGATTGGGTAGTTTACACAAGCAGAGCTGACGGAAAGTTTCGCCTGTGGAAGGTTCCGCTGAAAGGCGGTGCTGCCGTCCAGTTGACGGATGTCGATTCGATCTCTCCGGTAATTTCCCCCGACGGCAAATCAGTTGCATATTTCATCACCGAAGCCAGCAAGCCTTTGAGACTCGGAATCATGTCGATTAACGGAGGGGCTCCGCAAAAGATTATTGAATTACCTGCTACCACTAATGTGCGTGCGGGGATCACGTGGAATAAGGACGGCAACGGGATCCTTTTCGTGAACACGCTTGGTACGACCTCAAATGTTTGGACGCAACCGCTTGACGGTACGAAACCAACTTCCTTGACCACCTTCAAAGAGTTCCAGATTGCTCAATTTGCGCTAAACCCAGAAGGCAATCGTTTGGCGATCGCTCGCGGTTCGCGTAATCGAGATGTGGTTCTGATCAAGAATCTCAATAAGTAGTCGAGAACATTGCCGATTGCCAGGTGCCTGGTTCCAGTTGGGTCGATGTTCAATTCGCCAAATTTTTTTGACCGTTCACGTGAGGTTTTTTCCGCCGAGAGTGATAGCGGACTCTGTCGGATCAGGCTTAGCCGTGTTCCATCGCCTAATCGGGTAGGAGGCGGAGTCACCTCCGCCGTCCTCCCACACCACCGTACGTACGGTTCCGTATATGGCGGTTCATGAAGTCCACAGGAGACGGCGCCGTTGATCCAGCAGCGACAGGAGTTCACAGCGAACAAAGTAAGATTTAGGGAAAGCAGCGTGCATGTGTGAAGCCCCGGCATGCCACCATGGGCCACGTGCACACGTCGCTGATTGCCAGGGCGCACCAAATGAAAGCAGGCAGTCGGTATCCCCGCCTGCCTGCTTCTAAGTAGTGAAAGAATTTGAAACTACTTCTTCTCTTCGAGTTGTCGTTTGATCAGCAGTTCGGAAAGCTGAGGCACAACTTCCCACGCTATCTCTTCAACCACCTTGGTTGACATCATTTCAACCGCGCGCCGGGCAATCGCATCAATCACTTCAGGCGACAGTTGGTCCAAAGTAATCTTACGTGGAGATCCAGTCACCTCCTGATACGGCTGCGCGACTACAGCTACGGGCTCATCAGTTACGCGCTCATAAACCGGTTCGGAAGTAGTCTCGCTAAAACCGGGCCGCGGAAATTCTTGCGTTGCAGCCATTCGGTCAACTTGTGGACTGGTGTTGTATCCGCCGGACAATCCGTCTTCACGAAGCGATGTCTGTTGCCATGAAGTCGCCTGGGCTTCAGCAATTTGGGGCTCGACGAATGTGCGACTCGAAGAGGCATAAGCTCCGACAGGCTCTGGTTCGAGTTGATCGTCCATATCGAGCTCAAGCACAAACTCTTCTTCCTCGATCGTTTCGTCCGCGCTGAGATCGCCCAGTTCAAGCAGCACGTCGCTCTCGTTTGGCGCAATGCCATCGTCCTGTGAGTATGTTGGTGAGTGTTCCATTGTTTGGTTGACCGGCTGTGGTTCTTCTTGTGCCTCGGGTTCGGAAACTCCTTCCTTCGCTTCCATCACAAGCGAAGCCATTTCTTCAGGCAACTGCCTGGTATCGGCTGTCGTCAGCTCGAGTTCGGCCGTGCTGAGTTTTTCCGGTTCTGAAACAACCTCTTCAGGTTTGGGAAGCTGGGCCGTTGGTATGTCTTCAGCTTTTTGACCACCCACGAGGCCGCCAACTTTGTCGATCAACTTGCGAATGGATTGGAATGGCTTGGTCAAGATGTCATCCGCGCCAACTCTGCGCGCCTCCGCTTCGTCGAACGGCTCAAACGAGCCTACCAGAAGCATTACAGGAATGTGTTTCAGCCTGTCGGTCTGCTTTATGTACTCACACAGCTCATAACCGGTCATTTCCGGCATGAACACGTCAGCCAACACTACATCCGGAACAATCTCGTCGAGTTTTTCAACCGCTTCCCAACCGTTGTTAACAGCAATGACCCGTACACCCTCGTCGGCGAAAGTCAGGTCAACAACTTTCTGAATTGTAATCGAATCGTCGGCAAGTAGGAGTTTGCGTCCAGCTAACAAATCAATTCCTTTTAGCTGATTGGGGCGCCACTGGCGGGTCAAAGTTACGGGTTCAGTAGGCGCCTGGCATGTTCAGATCGTCGCAACCCTAGCAACGGGCTACATTTGAAAGCTAACACCCTGTTGAACGAACCGTCAAGACTTTAGTTCTGGGCGCTTTTTCGGGGAGTTTGATGGACAAAGTGTTTAACGACTGGAAAATACTATGTCGTCGGCGGTGTTCTCTTTGCCGTCGGGGCCGTCAGATCGGAGAGTAAAACGGTCACGCTCGCCATGGTATTGATATGGTCGGTTCCAGGGATCCAGACGCAACACTCTTGTCAGGTAACGTGGCGAAAGGTGGTCAATCAGGACGGCCTGCTTGTCGGATGTCACATACGTGCCGCGGTCGGCGTGAAACTTCTCCAGAGCCTGGGCCACGACTTGCATTTCTGCGAGAGCATCGGCCCTTTTCTGTTCGTTCAAGCGGTTTGCGAGAGTATCCAGGTCGATCCAACCAGAGTTACCGCTACGAACTCCTTCAATGCGCCAATCACCCTTGGTGGGTTTTGTGAAGCGAAACTCCAGTTGGATGACTGCTGTCACAAGCGCAGAAGGTTGTGAGACAAGTGGCAAAGCCGAAGGCGAGACCTCTTTGATACGTACCGCGTCTGAAGGGAGTTGAACGTGAAGGATGGCCGCCAGCAGGCAACGAGCATGGCGAGGACTCGGTGCGCTTGAACTCTTTCGTTGGTTATTCAAATCAACCGCAGCGCATTCTGAGGTGATCATCGGGACTCTCTCCCAACGATCCGGCGCAACTCTTACTTCCCGAACAGTCCAGGCACTTTCGGTGTTCAATTGAAATCTGAACGGTGTCTCGATCTCTGCGAGTACTTCCGCCGCATCACTGCTAATCTGCGAAATGCGTTTAATCCGCACCGCACTACCTGGAAGTGCACTACCAGCGACGCGGGCAACTATCTTTCGCGCCTGACTGGACTTTAGTTCAGCCATTGCGTGCGGCGCACTGATAACTAAGAGGCAGAGAAGAATCAGAACTCGCATCAGTTACAACCGAGATTCAATTGCCTTTGCCAATCAGCATTGTCAGCATGATCTGCAGTTGTGCTGTTGTGAAAGGTTTCGGCAGGAAGACCATTGCGCCTGCAGCAAAGCTATCCGATGAGAGTTTGGGGTCTTGTTCCGCAGTCATCATCATCACCGGAATCGTGACCAGACGCCGGTCACTCTTCATATACTTCACCAACTCGGGTCCTGAGATGTGAGGCATGACAACGTCAAAAATTCCCGCGACAAAATCCTGGTCAGTCTGAAGAATCTTGTATGCCTCTCTCCCGTCACGCGCAGTCACGACCATGTAATTCTCTTTTTCGAGAATCGTCGCCACCAGACGCAGAATTGCGGGATCGTCATCAGCTACCAGGATTCTTCTGCTTGATGTAGTTTCGCTTGCCAACTCTTTCGTGTCCTTGTGTCTAGGTTTTTTAAACTTCAACTGCTCTGCCACTCTCGCCGGTTATGTTCGACAATTCCGCTGCCAGTTTGATCGCCGCAATCATGCTTGAGTGTTCCGCGAGTCCCTTACCCGCAATATCGAATGCTGTTCCATGATCAACTGAAGTCCGGATAAACGGCAACCCCAAAGTTACATTGACCGCCTCACCAAACGACAGACACTTTATCGGAATCATCCCTTGATCGTGATAGCAGGCAATAACGCCATCAAACTCTCCCCGCGAGGCGCGCAGAAATACCGTGTCGGCTGAGAACGGACCCTGTACGTTGACATCATCGATGGCCCGGCACGCTTCGATTGCCGGCAACATTTCCGAAGCTTCCTCTACACCAAAGAGTCCGCCTTCAGCTCCGTGTGGATTAAGAGCCGCCACGGCAAGTCGAGGCCGATCGATTCCCCAACGACGAAGCTCGCGATGCGTAAGGTTGATGACCTTAATGAGGCGATCGCGTTCCACCATCCGTATGGCTTCAGCGAGTGGTACATGTGTTGACAACAGAACGATTCGCAGATTCGCAGCAACGAACGCCATTGCATACTCTTCCGTGCCGGTCAGATGGGCCAGGAATTCCGTGTGTCCAGGAAAACTGTAGCCACCCAGAAACAGCGCCCTTTTATTAATGGGCGCAGTGGCAATCGAATCGACACTCCCGGCTGCGCACAACTCAACGGCAGCTTCAATGTAACCAGCCGCGGCTTTACCGGCAGCACCAGACTCGATACCTGGCTCCACAAAACCCGGAATGTTGTCGAGATGATAGATATGGGGTTCGGTGAGTTGCTCCGGTAGAACTTCGCCTTTGCGTGTGATGTCATAACCGCATTGAAGATCAAGAGTCCGAGCTGTGTGGGCCAGCAACTGAGCGTCACCTATGATGATGGGAATGCAAATCCGCCGGATCTCTTCTTCAGCAACGGCTTTGAGGACCACTTCTGGGCCGATACCGGCCGGGTCGCCCATAGTAATTCCCACTCGAGGCAGAGAACGTCTCAATCGAGGACTCGGAGATGAGCTATTGGCGAACGGTCTCATTAGTTGAGACGACGCGCGTGGGCGCCAGGGGCGGAGGGGGTAAAACCTGTTCTAATCGGCATCCTGCTCGACACGTTCGTCGGCTTTGTACATGTATTTGATGTTGCGTTTGAGAAGGAGTAGGTTCGGTCCCGACTTTCGGTTGACCTTCAACGCACCGCGATCATACCACTCGATGGTGCCTTCAATTTCTTCTCCATCCAACAGCACGATCACCATCAGAGTGTGGGCATCAATCTGTTTCTTGTAATAGAAGATCTCTGCATTTGTCTCCATGGGAGGTGGAGTCCGTTTACGCACCTGCACTGAAGATGCCGGGGTCGAACGCGCAGCAGCTTCTCGTCCGCCTTCACCTCCTTGATTTTGGCTGCGCTGGGCAGCACCGCCATTGGAGCGTTCTCTAAGCTGCGGTGCTTCTCGAGCTTTGCCTTTAACTTCGGCAAGCGTCGTTCTTATGAGTTTCCGGTTCACGTTATTTCCTCCAATAAACTGTAAGACGGGTTATGAATTTAATCTTCGCCAGACTCATTATGGGAGGGAAGGGGCTGACGTAGATCCACCAAAACTCTCGCAGGCTGCGGCCATCCGAGGAGAGGGACTTAATTTACCCGTAATGGAAAATCCTGCAAGGAATGGTCGACATGCTACACAACAAGAAACGAAAAAGCAAAGTCGAAAACTTTCGTTATATGAAGTAGTAGAGACGCTTATGAAGGCAGTTGTGATAACCTTGCTTCATTCCCATTTGGACCTATCAGCTACTTGAATCGCCCGCATAAGTCGTGGCGCATGGTGGGTAAGTACTACCATGAATGAGCATCCGATTATCGGCGCGATTCAATGCAACGCGCACGGCGTTCCCGGTTGATCTGAAGCGCCTGGGTAGGTCATTTATCCGAGAGATTAAGTTTAAGATAAGGGGCCTCAGGACCATGCCGAACGCGCCACGCTTGTTTCGAATCATCTTGCAGGTTCCAGATCTTGATCAGGCTGAAACTTTCTATGGAGAACTTCTCGGCGATCGAGGTCGAAGAATTCCTCGCGCATCCAGACATTACATTGATTGTGGACCAGTGATTCTCGCCCTCGTAGATCCAAGTGTCGATGATCAGAAACCATTGCCCCTCCCGGATTACATCTACTTCGCCGTGAACAACCTTGAAGAGATCCACAAAAGAGCAACCGGTCTGAACTGTCTTTCTAAAGAGGACGTTCACAGTAGTAGTGCAGGCGATATCGCAAGACGACCATGGGGCGAGCGCTCTTTTTACGTTCGCGACCCGTGGGGAAATGGGCTCTGTTTTGTAGACGAGACCACACTCTTCACCGGGAAATAGTCATCGCGCGATATCCTTTGGGACCTGTGTGATAACTTGGAGAACTGACTCGTAGGGAGGACTTGATATGCGATGGAGAGATCGTCGCCAAAGCGACAACATAGAAGATCGCCGCGGAATGACTGGTGGAAAGGTCGCGATTGGAGGCGGCCTTGGGACCATAGTAATCCTGCTTATTGCCCTCCTGTTTGGCGCCGATCCACGCCAACTACTCGAACAACTACCAGCTGGTGATCCAAGTGCGGGCACTCAAACCGCCCGACCCGTAAATCCAGAGGAAGAAGAACTAAAACAGTTCACGGCCGTGGTGTTGGCCGAAACCGAGGATGTTTGGAACGAAGTGCTCCGGCAGAATGGCCGCCAGTATCAAGAACCCAAACTCGTACTCTTCTCGGATAGAGTGCAATCGGCGTGTGGTTTGGCTGGTTCCGCGGTAGGCCCATTTTATTGTCCGGGCGACGCGCAACTCTATTTGGACCTCGCTTTCTTTCGCGAACTAAGGACGCGATTTCAAGCACCGGGAGATTTTGCTATTGCCTATGTTATTGCGCATGAAGTAGGTCACCATTTGCAGAATCTGCTCGGCACGATGGATCAAGTGAACGCGGCGCAACGTCGAATGAGCCCGGAAGAGGCGAATCGGCTTTCAGTGCGTCTGGAACTGCAAGCTGACTTTCTAGCCGGCGTCTGGGCACACCACGCGCAGCGAAAAGGTTTACTGGAACAAGGTGATATTGAAGAAGCGCTGGGTGCGGCAAGTGCAGTAGGTGATGATCGACTACAGCAACAGGGACAGGGTTATGTTGTTCCAGACTCTTTCACTCATGGCACTTCGGAACAGCGCATCCGTTGGTTTCGCAGGGGATTGGAGAGCGGCGACCTGCGGCAGGGCGATACGTTTAATGTGAGAGAGCTGTGATCATTGATGATTGATGATTGGCGATTGACGATTGGAATTGGAATTTGGAATTGCGATTTCGAATTTGGAAATTGGAATTTTGAATTTGGGAAATTGGACTTTGGGATTTGGGATTTATAGCGGCGGCTATGCCGCATCCCTTGCGGTAAGCCTCCGGCTTACCGTCCAGCACGACCAACGAAAAGGCTATGCCTGCTAGAAAGGTCACAAGGCATAGCCTCCTATTCTCTTGAA
>DATBMP010000283.1:0-6707 GCA_036554845.1 Pyrinomonadaceae bacterium | reverse complement strand
GGTTGCCTAATCCTTTCGATGACTTACAAAATTGAGGTTGAGTCAGACCGAATTCGGGTGATGGTCTGGTGGAGATGCTTTCGACCCGCCGCGCGGCGGAAATTCATCACCTGATGGATACGCGGAAGAAGTAGGAAAGGTGTGATGAGTGTGAGGTGAATTTTCTGTGAAGGTTCGATTAATGCGAAGCGTTTAAGACGATATCCTTACGGTAACAAGAAGGAGTTTCACTTCATTTAACTGGAAGACCCTCGTAATCCGGGCACGCCCTCGAGATATAAGACACGCTCGGCGTATCGACGTTGACCACGTACGAAAATACTCGAACGAAGCTTTTTGTGATGCTCCTGCAGCAGGTAATGGTTAGATACTCGGTGAGTTAGAGACTGAAGACGAAACGAATGAAAACACCGGCAGAGATACAGGAATGGTTTGGCGGTATTGATATTTATCTCTTCGATCAGTTGATGAAGGGGAACATTGCGCCTGGGATGAAGGTACTTGACGCCGGGAGTGGTGCGGGCAGGAACCTTGTTTACTTCATGCGCAGCGGGTACGACGTGGCAGCTGTGGATGAGTCGGAAGCCATGATCGGTCGTGTGAGGCAACTCGCTAAACTGATCGCTCCGCAAGTTTCTGAACAGAATTTCAGAGTTGAGTCGGTTGAGAAGATGTCGTTCGATGATGCGAGCTTTGACGTGGTTCTGAGCAGTGCTGTGTTGCACTTCGCGCGTGACGAAGAACACTGGCAGGCAATGGTTGATGAAATGTGGAGAGTGTTGAAGCCCGGTGGAATGTTCTTCTGTAGGTTGTCTTCAACGATCGGAATGGAGACGCAGGTGCAGTTGATTAACGGACGTCGTTACCTGCTACCGGACGGAGTAGATTGGTTCCTGGTTGATGCAGAGAAGTTGAAAGAGGTTACGAAATCGCTCGGAGGAGAATTTGTTGAGCCGATCAAGACTACGGTGGTTGATAGCAAGCGGGCGATGACGACGTGGGTGGTGAGGAAGGCTGGGGATTGACCGAAAGGTGATTTGACGAATGGCGATTGACGAATGGCGATTGACGATTGTCGATTTGCGGTTGTCGAGCGCCGCGGCTTTGCCGCATTCCTTGCGGTCAGCCTCTGGCTTACCGTCAGCCTTAGACATTCAAGGCTATGCCTGAGCCTTGGCACAGGCATAGCCTTTCTTGTTGGCCTGGGACGGTAAGCCGGAGGCTTACCGCAAGGATGGCGGCAGAGCCGCTGATCCAAAGACCAAAAGACCAAATGGATCGCTACCCAAGTTTATTGGTCGTGTCCGTTTCCCGACGCATAGCGGCGGCTTGGGTTTTTTAATGCCCGGGGCTCTAGTGACATGGTTTTCGACGCGTAGCGGCGAGAGACTTTAGCCCGGCGTTTAGGCTTGCAACTCCGCCGGCGTCGCTGCTCAAAAACCTGCTTGTAATATTGGACCAGGCGCGATACAAGCGACCCTCATTAAACCATTTGTCCAAAATGAGGAGAGCGTTCTATGCCCAGAAAACGCGTACGCAAAAAGCATTCGGTTAAGGCGCAGTTGCAGGTGATGGAGTTATCCAAAGCCGGAACATCATTGGAGCTGGAGATTTATGCAGCCAAACAGAAGATCGGGACTCTGACGTTGGGCCGAGGCTCGTTGTACTGGCGCGGGCGAAGTCATCGGTTGTGGAAACGAATTGCATGGACCAGGTTCGCCGAGATGATGGACGACCTGGCCTATGAACAGAAGTAATTTCGCAGCTTGAGACCTGGAGGTCCTATGAAACGGATTCTGATTTCTATCGTTGCGTTATTCATCGCGTTCACCATCTCTCACATCCCACCAGCGCAGACACAGGGTCCCGAGCAACAACTCCCCAAGCCGGAAGACTTTCCGCCCGCAAACCCTGGTTGCCGAAATAAAGGTAAATTGAGCCCGATCGTGTTAACACCCGAAGTTGAATTTCCCAAAACTTTTACCTGCGAACTGCATATAACCTTTTGTGGGAACGTCCGGAAGTTCAGATCAAACGTAAGAAATGCAGGGACCGGAATGTGCAGCGACTACTGGGCCGCTCATGATGCACTGTTGAATCTTGACGTGTGTTGTGACGGTGTTGAAGTGGTGCGCGATCCGAAGTGTGACAACAAAGGCGCCTGCGATGCCGTTGCAAAGATGCAGAAGCTCATCGCTGAGTACGATGCATCTTCTAAATTGATCGGTTCGTTCCGAGAGTTCATGAACAAGTTTGATCCATTGCTACAGGATCTATCTGAAGCACTGGCCTGCCGGTTTAACCAGAATGATGTGCCCGACGAAGCGGAGGCGTTGAAAGCGGTGCTGGGTCAGCTTCTGCGCCATCGGAACAGTTTTAAGACTCTGAATGACACCAGCCGATATCCAAGTCTAAGTACGTGTGTTTCTCGATCATTAAACGAGCCGGTTCCGGCTGCGGAAGTTAATGCGTGTGCTGACCTGGATACGTTGAATCGAATTAAGTCGACTCTTAACGGACTGTGTCCGAAAGCAAGCAAGACCACCCCCAAACCAAGTTCGCGCGATTGTAAGGAACTATCGAATGGCCTGTTGGATGGTTTGACGACGCTGTTCGATAAGTTGGATGACGCGAAATGGAAGAACTTGATCGGAAGCGGTGATGCCTATGATCAAGTGGCGGATGGGATAGATGGTGGAATCAAAGAGCTCGAGTCTGCTGCCAAGGAGATCGAAGGTACTGGTGGCACTGGTGCTCAGCAGTACAAGGACATTCAAGAGAAGTTGGGTAAGTTAAAGAAGCTGCTGGATGTTTGGAAGAAGATGAAGGCGGCGTCTTGTTTGCCACCGGAAATCGAGGAGCTGCTGCGGCGATTGGCCCAGGAGAAGAGGACGGGGTCCGAATACAAAGCGACGTGTACGGAACTGTGTGGGGCGACTGCTGACTGGTACGTTGAGATCTCAGGGCTGGCGCCGCAGCGGGGGACGTTCTTTAAGGTGTGCACGCTGAGTTGTTTTTAAATCGGATCTCAGAAATTTCGGATCTAGATTTCAGCTGTCCGAACCAATAACCGCTAGTTCGCTAACGGATCTGCAATTGATTCATCGACCCCCAGACTTAGCGCCAGCGCCCGGATGGCTGAACGTGCAGACTGTTGTTGATTATCATCGAGAAGGGACCAGGCGAGAAACACCGGACACTCGGCGTCGTGCGATAGAGTCTTGCGACAGACAGGACACGGATCGGGTGAGAACTCGAGCACGATGTAGAGCTTCGCGAGGATCATGATGATCATCTCAGCGCGTTTGATTTGATCTTCTTTCTCGAGCATTGAATTGGTTGTTGGCCAGTTGTCAGTGGTTTGCGGTCATTGGTCTTGGGACTTTGGTCTCTGGTCTTGGGTTATTTAGTGTTGGTTCGTGTGATTTGGAGAACAGGGCATTGTTGGTAGACGCGCGGGTTGGTGAACGATCTAACAAACGACACAAATCAACACGGCAGGACTGAAGCGGACGAGGACGCCCGCGCTCCAAGTGATGCCCGCTCCAAAGTCCAAAAGCCCAAAGTCCCAAGACCCAAATCCAGTAACAACTGACTACTGACCACTGACTAGTACTGCAACTTATTCTCCCACTTTACTCGCTTCAACAACGCAAAGTCGGAAAGCATCTTGCCCGCGCCGAGCACGACCGAAGTCAGTGGATCTTCCGCCACGGATACCGGTAGACCAGTTTCAGCTGTGAGCCGTTTATCAAGATTTCTGAGCAGAGCACCGCCGCCTGTTAACACGATCCCGCGATCAATGATGTCTGCGGAAAGTTCTGGCGGGGTTCGCTCGAGAGCTACTCGAACTGCATTCACAATCGCACTCACCGCCGGATCCAGCGCTTCGCTAACTTCCAGATCTGTAATGGTAATTGTCTTGGGAATGCCTTCGACCAGATTGCGGCCACGAACTTCCATCGCCAGTGGCTCATCGAACGGGAAAGCACTTCCAAGCTGAATCTTTATCTCTTCCGCCGTGCGCTCGCCGATCAGCAGGTTGTACTTGCGCTTCACAAAATCGGTCAGTGCCTCGTCCATCGCATCGCCGGCAGTTCTCACCGCGCGCGAATAGACGATGCCACCCAGGCTGATTACGGCGATGTCCGTTGTTCCGCCACCGATATCCACGACAATGTTGCCGTGCGGCTCAGTAATCGGAAGACCGGCGCCGATTGCGGCCGCAACGGCTTCTTCCACCAGATAAACCTCCGAGGCTTTAGCCCGGTATGCCGAATCCTCCACTGCACGCCTTTCGACCTGGGTAATCTCGCTGGGAATACCTATAACCACGCGCGGACTGACCCAACTCCGGCCGTTATGGGCTTTACGGATGAAATGTTGAAGCATCTTCTCAGTTACTTCGAAGTTCGCAATCACACCATCCCGCATGGGGCGGATGGCGACAATGTTGCCGGGGGTGCGACCAAGCATCTCTTTTGCGTCCTTGCCGACGGCTTCCACGTTGTTGGTGGCCTTATTAATAGCGACGATTGAAGGTTCACTGACGACTACGCCGCGGCCTTTGGCATAAACAAGGGTGTTGGCAGTGCCGAGGTCAATGGCTAAATCGCTGGAACCGAGTCCGGAGATCAGAGGGAAGGACATATCGCACCTCAAATTAGGATTGGACTGTTAAGAGGCTTATCTCTTCGGGAGGAGATTTGGGAAAGGGCTGTCCTTGCTTGCAAAGCAACGACAAACAGTTTTTAAAGTATTGATGGCGTTGAGTCAAGAGGTTTTTTATGGTGGCCTGGTTATTGACGATTGACGATTGCGCTGGGGTGTAGCGTCCTTGATAACTGGCCCGGGCTAAGGTGTAGAGAGCGGGTTTTATTGCCAGTTTGGCCAAGTGCCACTAGCCAATTGCTGTTGTCGGAGCTAGCTCGGCCAGGTACTAGTCCTAAGACCACGGACGCCTCACCAATCCGAAATCCCCAATCGGCAATTGGCAATCGGCAAGCTCTTGGGTAGCATCCTCGCCTTATGACAAACAGCAAACCACTGACTGGTGACGAGATCGTCCAACTATCCAAGTTTCACACACTTTTTGAGTGGTCCGCGCAGGCAGCCGTCGACCCGATTCCGGTCGACCGAGCCAAGGGCATCTACTTTTGGACACCGGAAGGAAAACGCTTTATCGACTTCAACAGTCAACTGATGTGCGTGAACATTGGACATGGCGACGAGCGTGTCATTAAGGCGATCAACGAACAGGCTGCAAAACTACCTTATGCAAATCCCTTCATGGCCACCGAGGTCCGCGCCCAACTCGGAGTAAAGCTCGCTGAACTGACCCCAGGCGATATTGACGCCTTCTTTTTCACCAACGGTGGTGCCGATGCAAACGAGAACGCGGTACGAATCGCGCGAATGTTCACTGGGCGTCACAAGATAGGCGCGCGCTACCGTTCGTATCACGGCGGGACCGCAGGTGCATTGACTCTGACCGGAGATCCAAGACGATGGGCCGCCGAACCAGGCATCCCCGGTGTCTTTCGCATTCCCGATTTCTATCACGGCATTAATCGACGATCAGAGAGTGCTGATGAAGTATTAGCGCGAACCGCTGAAGTGCTCGAGTTGGAAGGTCCAAAAACAGTTGCCGCGATCATCGTTGAACCGGTGACAGGAACCAACGGTGTGCTGGTGCCGCCAGACGGGTACATGCAGGGATTACGGGCGCTGTGTGACCAGCACGGCATTCTTCTAATCGCTGATGAAGTGATGGCGGGATTTGGTCGAACGGGAGAATGGTTTTCAGTGGACCACTGGAAAATCGTTCCGGATCTGATCTCGATGGCGAAGGGATTGACTAGTGCGTATGTTCAGTTGGGCGCCGTTGGAATGCGAAGATCGATTGCGGCTCACTTTGAGAAGAATGTTTTCTACGGCGGGCTCACGTACAACAGTCATCCGCTTGCGTGTGCTGCTGCGCTCGCCACGATCGCTGTCTATGAAGAGGATAATCTGATCGAGAATGCACAAAAGCTGGGTGTATTGATGCGTGGGCTGTTGGAAGATCTTGAAGCGCGGCATCCGTCGGTTGGTGCAACACGGAGCATCGGGCTTTTTGGAATCGTGGAGCTGGTTCGAAACCGAGGGACGCGTGAACCCATGGCGCCATTCAACGGCAGTTCACCTGAGATGCAGGCGTTGGGCAAATTCTTTAGACAGGAAGGGCTGTACACGTTTGTTCGTTGGAACACATTTTTTACGAACCCACCTTTGTGCATTAATGAAGCTGAACTGCGTGAGGCGTTCGCGCTTATCGATAAAGGATTGGAGATTACGGACCAGGCGGTAAGTGATTAAGAATGTTCTAAGTATTCTTGAATCCTCTAAGTTCCTCCGGAGCAAAGACAGGTGCATCAAGCACATTGATGTTGAAGCGGTTTCCAGCAGTTTCGTCCGCCTCACCGGGCTGAAGCCCGGTGTGAATGAGAGATCAGACCCCTATGCGCAAGTTGGGTTGACTCTAAACAAGGCTTTTTATGCAAAGCTGTTTAGCAAGCACGATTTGTCATCATGCGGAGCACGAGGGCGAGCTCGTATTGCACAACCCTAAGGGTCGTTTTTATTTCTCGAGAAGCAACTTGTTCAACTTCGCAGCCTCTTCGACAAAAAATGGAGTTTGGCACTGCTCAACCACGGATTGGTATTCG
>DATBMP010000175.1:0-4945 GCA_036554845.1 Pyrinomonadaceae bacterium | reverse complement strand
TCGGGAAGCATGACCGGAGAAAAAATGGAACAAGCCCGGGCGGCTGCATTGCAAGTTGTCGAAGGTTTGGAATTCGGCGAAGCCTTCAACATCATTGACTACTCAGATTCGATTGCTGAGTTTGCAGCCAAGCCAGTTATTAAAACGGACGAAACGGTCAGCAAAGCTCGTCGTTACATCCAATCGCTGCGTGCCGATGGCGGCACCAATATTCACGACGCTTTGATCGAGGCACTTCGTCAGCCACCTTCAGAGGGCATGTTGCCATTGACCGTTTTCTTAACGGATGGGATGCCCACCGCGGGTGAAACGCGAGAGAGCGCAATTCGAAATGCGGTGCTTGCTGCCAACGAACACAAGCGAAGAATTTTCAGCTTCGGCGTGGGCTTCGACGTAAACGCGCCGTTGCTTTCTTCTGTCGCGAATGCCAGTCGCGGAACTGCTACATTTGTGTTTCCCAACGAGAATGTCGAATCGAAGGTCTCTCAGGTATTCCGCAAACTTTCGGGGCCGGTGCTGGCTGATCCTGAGCTAACGATGCTTGACGCGACCGGTGCAGTTACCACTCGGGCAGTTCGTGAACTGTTGCCGGCCGAAATGTACGACGTTTTTGAAGGCGAACAGATCGTGGTGTTGGGCCAGTACCAGAACGATGAGCCGCTTCGTTTTCGGATCAAGGGTAACTATCTGGGTCAACCAAAGGCATTCGATTTCAAGTTTGAGTTACAAAACGCAACCACGCGCAATGCCTTTGTGCCGCGGCTTTGGGCCAGCAGAAAAATTGCGCGCTTAATCGAAATAATCGGCGAAGCAGGCGCCGACAACGCGCAGGTGATGCGCGGAGTGAACACAACGCGGGTTAGCGGTCGTGTGGTACCCGGTGGAGCGCCGGCGAGTCTGGATCCAAAGTTCAAAGAGTTGGTTGACGAGATTGTGCGCCTATCTACGGAGTATGGCGTGCTGACAGAGTACACAGCCTTTCTCGCAACAGAAGGCGTCGACTTCTCGAAACGAGAAGCACTGAATTACCAGGCTCAGCAATCATTGGCTGGGAACGTGCAAAACACACGCACAGGCATGGGTGGCGTAACGCAGAGTGTGAACATGAGCACGCAACGCACACAAGCAAACATGAACCGTTCAAACTACTTTCTGACCCAGAACATGCAGCGCGTCGAGATTACAAACGTGCAACAGATAACAGATCGCACATTCTTCCGGCGCAATGAACGTTGGGTCGATGCGCGTGTCCTGGATCGCGAGAAGGAATTGAGACCAGATCGAGTTGTTGAATTTGGAACAGCTGAGTTTTATGAAGTTGTGGACAAACTCGTCGGTGAAGGCCGGCAAGGAATTTTGGCTTTGTCAGGGGAGATGTTGCTGATGATTGATGGGAAGACTGTCTTGATAAAAGCAGTGAAGAAGTGAGTGGTTGGACTTGGGTCTTTGGGCTTGGGTCTTTGAGTCTTGGGCCTTGCTCTGCGTCCTCCGCGTCTCTGCGATCTCCGTGCTTCGTTGTCGATTATCTGAAAGTGCTCGTTATGGAGACAGAGTTAACGCAGAGGTCGCAGAGACGCAGAAGACGCAGAGCAAAGTTCCACGACCAAAGACCAAAAACCCAAGTCCCAAGACCCAGTTCAGTAGGTCACAAAACGCCCTTAACCAATTGCACGATCCAACATCGTCCGATCATCCAGCAATATCCACTCAACAATCGACAGTGGCAGGCTTCCATTCTTGATTAGGTCGTCGTGAAACTGGCCCAGCCGAAAATTCGCGCCTTGCTTGTCACGATATCTTCCTAACAGACGCATGATCTGCCACTTGCCCACCATGTATGTGATCTTCTGCGACGGACTCGCCGCCGCGCCCGCTGCTTCGCCCGTTGCCGCCTCACGATCCAATCCACCAGCCTCCATGAAGTAGTCGACTGCTTGATCAAACGACCATTTGCCAGTGTGCAGATTTACATCGACACCAATTCGGGCCGCGCGGTAACGTGAAAGGCGAAGTACCTGACCCTGTGCGGCCGAGTTTTCCGCGTAGAGTCCAGAGCGCATCAACATCTCTTCACCGTACAGCGCCCAACCTTCAATCAATATCCCATCCGAATGTTGTCGCCTGATCTCGTTGGAGAGATGGTTGGCAATTGAGAGTTGTAGAAAGTGTCCTGGTATTCCCTCGTGGCCCAGGATTGGTCTGGGATCTTCGATGGCCGCGCGAATGTAGAAGTTCCTGCTCGCGGGATTGTATGTAGGAATGAAGAAGAAACCGCTTGCGTCCTTGTCGTAAACGCCGGGAGGGTTCATGAATCCACCGGGACTTGTCGGCTTGAATGCTTCCGGAAGTTGTCGGATGGTGAATGGTCCAAGGTAATCAGGCACTGTGATCAGGTTGCGTTGCTTCATGAAACTGATCATCTCTGCCTGTCTGCTTTCATAAGCCTTCAGAAACGACTCCTGGTCGGCGGGAATATTCCTGCTACGAGCGGGGTTGGGATCGGCGAGCGACGGATCAGGAAGTAACGACTCGAGTGCTCGATAGCGCGCCAGTTCTGCCTGGCCCAACATCTCAACTTGATCCGCGTCGAGTGGTAAGTAATAAATGTTCTTCAATAGATAGTTGTAGTTCTCGGTACCCATCGGTTTGAAAGCGACCATTCCTGGCAAACGCTTCTCAAGCCAATCAGCAAATCCATGAATTGAGACGAGTGCTGCGTCCCTCGCTTTTATAAGCTCCGCCTTCTCCGCTGGCGAGAGATCGGCAGCCAGGGTCATCAAACTGTCATTGAAAAGACTGTCGATTGAACGCGCGGACTGAATTGCCAACCCCGCATATAGACGAACTGGTCTGGTGAGATTCGCCTTGGCCAGGTCCATTGTGTAGGGCATTCGTTTCAATCTGGACGTTGCGGCCAAAGCCCGATTGCGTTTGGTGTCGTACTCCTTCTTCAACAGCGAGAAGATTCCGTTGCTGCAATCGTTCACATAGATCTGAGGATCAGTCTCCTCAAAGTTCATTACGCGATTAAAGAAGGTGACGCCCTCAAGTTGAGAGCGAAAGAGCAGCCAATCGATTCGATCATCCTTGCCCCAGTTCTCGGTCTGCATCTTACTGACCTTCGCCAACAACTCTTTTGCTTCAAGACGACGAGCCAGAATCGCGGACAATGAGAAATCGGTGAGCTGATGGTCCCAGGTGTGCAGTCCTGCATCGCTCGAGGCGACGGGAAAGTTTTGGTTGCGCCAGTTGTAGTAATACTCCGCTAGTTTTCTTAGGTCTGCGGGTGTTTTTGGATCCGGAATGTTCTGGGCAACTGTTACGAGTGGAAGACTGAACAAGACAAAGACACAGCATAGGAATCGATTCATTCAATCACCTCAGTTAGCTTTCTCGTTTTGTAGGGACGGCACTCTGTGGGCTGACCATCGCTAAGTTAATAATTGCTCGGTTCCAAGCCGGCGCACGCAAAACCTTGAGCGGCCTGCCAGGTCACAAACCTTCGTGCGCGGTTACGACTTCATCCTGGTCCAGCAGTGCCCGTGCATTGCGCTGAAGCCCGGCGAGCTTAGTTCTTTTCATCGCACTGTTACGAAAGCGTTCTGCATAAGTTTCTGGTGTGAGCTCCAGGATTTCCTTCAAGTCTGCGTTGACGTTTCCCGCTCGCGGTTCGAAACGCGTTTCAGTTGTGACAGCTTCAAACCGGTTCCAGGGACACACGTCCTGACAAATATCACAACCGTAGATCCAACCTTCGAGATTAGGGGTAATGGCTGGTGGCAACTCGGGAGTTCGAAGCTCGATGGTTGCATGCGAGATACATTGCCTTGAGTCCAGCACGTATGGTTCGACGATCGCCTGCGTTGGACAAGCATCGATGCAAAGCGTACATGTGCCACAGTGATCTTCGACGAGCCGGGTGTCGTATTCCAGCGTAACGTTCAGCAGCAGCTCGCCGATGAAGATCCATGAACCAAATTCCTGCGTAATCACATTGGTATGCTTTCCCAGCCAGCCCAGACCTGCACGAACAGCCCAGGCCTTGTCCATCATCGGTTGAATGTCTACGCAGACCTTTCCTTCAGCCGCGGGGATCTCGCTTTGAATCCAGGCGAGTAGCGAACGCAACTTCCCGCTGACGATTTCGTGATAGTCGTCGCCCCACGCATATCGAGAAACCTTGCCAGCCGTTGGTTCGGCCGAATGCTGTTCAGGTGTGTAGTAGTTCAGGGCAACCACAACGACAGATCTAGCGGCAGAAAATATCTCGGTTGGATCAGTGCGCTTGTGTGGGTCTCGGGACATCCAGCCCATCTCTCCCTGATAACCGCGAGCCAACCATTCTCTGAGTTTCGGTGCTTCGTTTTCGAGTTTTTGGACGGGAACGATTCCAACTTTATCGAACCCTTCGACCAGGGCTCGTTCTTTGATCCGCGAGGAAAGCAGACCTGGATCGTGTTGTTGGGTAATGAGCTGATTCATCCTGTGAAAACATTGTAGCGTGAGGGACTGTTACAGGGCGAAAGCGGGTAGAAGAGAAAAGGCCGCGGATTACACAGATAACGCGGATCAGAGAAAAAGAGTAATCTTCTGATCCGCGTCATCTAAGTCTTCCGCGGCTTCATTTACTCGGTTGGTTTAGTTGATCTTCTGAAACGTGATCGAGATAAGTGGCGAATCACCGGCGGTACGGTTATATGAAAGCCAATATCCAACCTTTGGATAACGCACCATCTTGTACATAGAGCCATCCGGCTTCGCATCGATATCCGTCCCAAAAACAAGCTTGGGTGTCGGCACATCGTCGGCCTTACTCGTAAAGTCGAATGAGATCGTCACCGCTTTATGGGTCTTGTCGTAAACAACCTGTGCGGTCACGTTATCATTGAGCACGAAAAAGTCCTGCTCTTCTGCCTTATCAGAAGGATTACCGAGCTTCTTGCGC
>DATBMP010000160.1:0-6848 GCA_036554845.1 Pyrinomonadaceae bacterium | reverse complement strand
GCGGGAAGCGAGTTAGCAGTTTATGCAACACCTCCTTCTTCACGCTCGGGTTTACTACTTCTTCAAACTCTCCAAAGGCGAGAACGCTTTGCCAACTCAGATCACTCTCAACCCTATCGACCTGCAAACAAGCTTTTGGATTCTTTCTGAGCGCAGTGATTTTCAGGCCAGGTAAAGAGTGGCTGTAGGCGTAACCCTGCTCGAAGTAGTAATTGATCGGAACGACATAAGGACCGTTCTCATAGACGCATCCCAATCGACCAAGACCTCCTGTTTGCAACAGGTCTGCTGCCTCTTCTGGTTTGAGCTTCTGAAACATCGCAATTCACCCCCAGCGTACTTAAGAACTTGGTTTCAACAAGCAGATCTTAGGCGGTCCGCTGTCAAGTTAAAGTGCAACGATCATGCCGAACGGATCTCCTCTGCTTCGCGTGTTAACGCGACAATGTTTGCGGAAAAACACACAGCAGGAATGGAAGTCCGATTGCTTGTCAATTCATGTTTGACTGGCGGTCGGATATGAAGCGGGGCTTTCCTGCGCGAAAGCGACCTTTGTCTCGGAGGACGACTGCAAGCCGATTTTTGCTGCGGAAGCTGAAAAAAGCTTTGAAACTAATTGCGATTGGTCAACATTTGAGCCATGGAACACGAACATTCAACCATTGCCATTCAAGAGCGACTTGCCACTGGTCCAAAACATAACTACCTGCGCGACTGGATCTATGGTGGTATCGACGGCGCGGTTACCACGTTTGCTGTGGTGAGCGGCGTCGCCGGCGCCCGGTTATCCACTTCGGTAATTCTTGTGATGGGCTTCGCAAACCTTCTAGCCGACGGATTCTCCATGGCCGCGAGCAACTTTCTTGGCACCAAAGCCGAACACGACGATCGACGGCGGCTTGAAGAGGTCGAGCACCGCCACATCGATCTGGAACCGGAGGGCGAGCGAGAAGAGGTACGACAGATCTTTCAACAGAAAGGCTTTGCCGGCGAGGATCTGGAACGCGTTGTGGAACTGGTGACTGCGAACCGAGACCGATGGGTACGTACGATGTTGGTGGAAGAGTATGGACTACCAGGCGAAGTGCGGTCTGCGTGGATTGCCGCACTCAGTACCTTCACAGCGTTTTTAATCTGCGGACTTGTACCGTTGGTGCCTTACCTCTTTAGTTTGCAGAAATCGCTAAGGACATCGGTGGTGATGACTGCTATTGTGTTCTTCGGCATCGGAGCTGTTAAAAGCAAGTGGTCCACGGATTCCTGGTGGCGATCAGGAATATCTACTTTGGTTGTGGGAGGTGCGGCGGCAGCGCTTGCATACCTCGCCGGAATGGTATTGAGGGATCTAACAGTGTGAGGCGGTCTGCTGTGTTGGTTTGGCGGTTTTGGGTCTTGATTAGGTATCAGTGGTCAGCTGTCAGTGACAACTGACTTCTGACCACTGCCCTCTGGCTCTCCGACACTAACAAGCTACTCACCCACGATATCAATCATCGCTCGCGATAGGTGCGATCCTGATGGTATCTGATGCGCATCTGTGCTGCCCGCGAACTGGATCTCCTTCAGCTCATACAGTAGCGGTTCTGTTGAGACCAACTCCGTTCTGACAATAAAACTGTTGGCCCTCGGCCGCTGGACACGTACGCAGTGAAATGTGGTCAGTGGCTTGTTCGCTCCACCGAGTTCATAGATCGCCGTACAAGCTTCGCCACGCGCAGACATGGCGTCATCGTGAACAAACAGGTAGTCACCCTCCAGAACGATCCCCATGACTCGAACGGGCGCTCGGAACTTCATTACGCCGGTCTCTTTCGGGTAATCTACTGCCTCAACCCTCGGCGGCGTTGAGACACCGCTCAAGACAAGCGCCGCGAAGATTCCAAACACCAGCGCTAAGGTTCTTAACATGATCTCTCCTTATCTTGGGAGAAGCGCTCAAATTCTCCCATTCATTAGACTCGCTGGACCACTTGGCCCAGGACAGAAAATCGATTCACCACGCGACATACTCGCGCAGGTTGAAGCACACGCGTCGCTCAACTACGGTTGTAATGCCGTCTGATCTATTTTCTAGTACTCTGGAGCGTGATACTGACGATCACGGCAGTTCCGGCTGTTCGGCTGTAGGAAACCCAAAAGCCGTGGGCTTCATAACGCACCAACTTGTAGACCGAGCCATCAGGTCTTACCTGGACATCATTACCAACCACCATCTTGTAGTCTGGCGCGCCAACACCTCCGAAATAATCAACTGAGATCGTTTTCACATTTTGGTTCTTGTCATAGACGATCTGAGCGGTTTCGGTTTCGGAGATGACGAAGAAATCCTGGTCGTCAGTATGTTGTGCCGGTTGGCCTAACCTTGTAGCGACATCTCCTGCCGGCATTCCAAGGCGGACGCCTTTATACTCGGACAGAAGTGGCTGCTGTGCGGGCGAACTCTCTG
The DNA here is from genome assembly GCA_036554845.1 of Pyrinomonadaceae bacterium. Classification (GTDB taxonomy): domain Bacteria; phylum Acidobacteriota; class Blastocatellia; order Pyrinomonadales; family Pyrinomonadaceae; genus PSRF01. The sequence goes on along the minus strand of DATBMP010000160.1, from coordinate 4,402 downwards.
CGACTCTCTTTTGTCCGACAGCAGTCGTTGCTATAAATGCGAGTACAAGTAATGCAAGAGCCAGGAAGAGTATGTATTTTGCTTTCTGCATCACCTTTTTCCTCCAATCCAAAAAAACTAAATCTTTACCCCTTCATAAAAAGCGCAACCATCATGCCAACTCAATCTTCAGTATTTTGGCGATAATCGGCCGCCATTCTGCGGGCTTTTGCGCAACTGTTCGCGATATTCCGACGTTAAACCCAGCGCGGTTACCGCCAATGGGTCAACAGCATCGAGGCCGCATTTTCAAGGTAGCCGCCGAGTAGACCCGCCTGCGCGAAAAAGCACTGAAATTGCGGAATACCTCGCAATTCTTCAGCAACAAAATACTCCTAAGTCTAGGCCTAATTATGGAACTCAAAGTGGTACGCGCGATGCACAAAGACTCCATGTTGGCGTGCATTGACTGACGAAATTTAGGCTGTGGACGCCGCAAAAGGAGGTTTTTGTATGAAGGTCTTATTAGCTATCGACGGGTCTCCCGGCAGTGATGCTGCCGTTTCCGAAGTTGCCCAAAGGCCATGGCCCGAAGGGACCGAGATCAAAGTTATCTCAGCCTTTGAGTTGCCGCTTCCTCCCACTCCTGAGGCGTGGGCGATACCACCTACCTATTTCGAAGACCTTGATCGCTCGGCTCGGCGGTTTGCCCGCTCGGTGGTGCAGTCGACCGTACAAACACTACAAGAGAAGTTACCGGCGTCGATCGCCGTTAACGGTGAGGTGTTTCTCGGGTCTCCGAAGGCTGTGATTCTTGAAGAGGCCGAAAGTTGGGGCGCTGATCTGATCGTCGTCGGTTCACACGGCTATCGATTGTGGGAAAGGTTCTTTCTCGGTTCCGTTTCCATGGCCGTTGTCTCGCACGCGAAGTGTTCAGTTGAAGTAGTTCGAAGCAATCCCGCTGTCGCCAACCTGAATCCCTCTGTTTGCAAGCCGAGCGAGGTGACGCCATGGCAAACATTCTGATCCTGGGAGGAGGATTTGGTGGTGTCGTTGCTGCTGAATGGCTGGCAATGCATCTCGACGATGAACACCAGATCACTTTGGTTTCACGTGACCGACAATTCGTTTTCTATCCCGCGTTGGTGCGACTGGCTTTCGGCAAGTGTGAACCGCCCGACGTCTCGATTGACCTTCGCAAAACAATGCTGCGGCGGCGCATAAACTTCATCACCGCTGAAGTCGCGCGAATCAATCCCGACGATCGCAAAGTGATCATCGCGCATGGGCAAGTCGAAGGCGCACTTAATTACGACTACTTGATCTACGCACTGGGTCGTCGTCTCGCGAGCTCGCTCGTTCCCGGTTTCTACGAACATGCACAACACGTCTTGAATCTCGAAGGTGCGTTGAAGTTCGGCGAGGAACTGAAACAATTTCATGAAGGCAGAGCCGTTATCGGTCAATGCGCGGGTGCTCGTCTGCCGGTGCCGGTCTTCGAAACCGCGTTCGCGTTGTCGCGCATGCTGGAAGAACGAGGAGAGCGAGAGAGGGCACACATAACGATCGTCAGTCCTGAGGCACCGGGACTGCAATTTGGGGATGCTAATGCGGCGCTCGCGATCAGGGCCGCGCTAGACGCACATTCAATAGATTTCCTGCCTGATTTCTCTATTCAGAGGTTGTCGTCCGGAACCGCGTACAACGACGCAGGACAGTCTCTCAACTACAAACTGCTGATGCTGTTGCCGCCTTTTCTCGGATCGAGTCCAGCGGCGCACATCGGAGTAACGAACAACGAGGGTTACATCAATGTTGATGCGACTATGCGGGTAACGGGCACGAAGAGGATGTATGCGGTTGGTGATGCGGTGAACTTCAGTGGGCCAAAGCTAGGACACATGGCAGTCCGGCAAGCTGAGATTGCAGCCGCGAACGTTGCGGCGGAGATTGAAGGCAAGAGCAAGTTTCGAACGTACGAACACGAAATGAAGGTCGTGATTGATGAGGGTGGCGGTGAAAGCATTTACATGAAACGGCCATTGTGGACGGAAGAACCGACCAGTGTGCGGCAGGGTGGCTTCTGGAGCTGGGCCAAGGCCGCGCAGGAGAAGTACTGGATGGCAACGCACTCGTGAGATTGACGATTGACGATTGACGATTTGTCTTTGCTCCGGAGGAGCAAGATGCATATAGCGCGGAAATTCTCGAACACCGTCGCTCCACTCGGAGCGAAATGTTCTCGTCATTTGAGCCCATTGCGCTCCCCTGTAATGCTCGTGCGTTATCGCGCCACAAGCTATAAACATCTTGCTCCTCCGGAGCAAAGACAGGTGCGTCAGGTATGTTGACCCTGTGGAAGGATTGAAAGATGAAAATTCTAATCGCATACGATGGCTCCGATTGTGCGGAAGCGGCACTCGATGACCTGCAACGCGCTGGATTGCCCAGGAAGGCCGAAGCGTTAGTTGTTTCGGTCGCTGAAGCCTGGATGCTGCCGCCGCCATCCGCTTACGAGATTGTGGTTCAGGCGCGCGAAGTCCACGTGCCGGCTGATCTGAAAAGGGTCTACGCGCAACATTCGCCGGCGTTGACTGAGGCACAGGTCTTGGCCAAATCAGCAGCAGATCGATTGCGGGCCAATTTTCCGGAATGGAAAGTGAGCGCCTTCGGCACGCTCGGCTCTCCAGCGAGCGAGCTGGTTGCCAAGGCCGACGAATGGTTACCGGATCTTATCGTTGTGGGATCGCACGGACGATCGACGTTTGGCAGATTAGTCCTCGGTAGTGTCTCGCAACGAGTACTCACTGAAAGTCAGGGCTCAGTGCGAATCGCTCGCGGTCGTGTCGAAGAACCAGACGCGCCGGTGCGCATAGTTATCGGTATTGACGGCTCGCCTGCGAGTGAAACTGCTGTTCGGGCGGTGGCTTCACGATCTTGGCCACCGAAAAGTGAAGTGTTGGTCGTAGCAGTAAGCGATCCATTAACACCAACTTTGATCGGAAGGGTTATTCCGATGGTTGGCAGAGCTGTTGATGAAAGCAATCGCGCAGATAGCGCCTGGTTACATCAGATTCTCAGCAACGCCGAACAAGAACTACAAACCACCGACCTCAAGGTTTCCAAAGAACTTCGCGAGGGAGAACCAAAACGCGTGCTTGTAGATGTGGCGGAAGAGTGGCGAGCTGATTCGATCTTTATGGGCTCGGTTGGCTTTAGCAACCGTCTTGAACGTTTTGTGTTAGGCAGCGTTTCTGCGGCTGTTGCTGCTCGGGCCCATTGTTCCGTTGAAGTCACGAGAGTCCTTAAAGCTCCAGGAGATACAAAAAATGAGTAGCCATCAAAATGCTGATAATGCCTTTAAAGATTGCGGCCTTTGGAACCAACTTCATTCTGAAAGGGAGAAGACTTGCCAGGACCTTCTGAATCAGTCGCGACCTCAGTCAATCGTTGAGACCTCTGAACTAAATCAATCATGGTCGTGTGATCCTGAAGTAACACACCGCGAAATACTGCAGGCACGCCTGCGTCAACTCGACGATGCGTTGGATCGAATCATGTCTGGCACCTATGGAGAGTGCAGCAACTGCGGCAGATGGATTGAAGACAATCGTCTCGCGGCGGATCCTTCAGTTTCGTTGTGCATAGATTGCCAACATCGAGCCGAGAATCGCCTGCTCGGAATGACAGCACTTAAAAAGATCCATATTCACTAGTCAAAAACGACCGTAAGTTTCCAGGGAGTAGGGTGATGAAAAAGATGAAAGCGAACGTCTTCCATGGGAAGAACGATATTCGTGTGGAAGAAGTTGAAAAGCCACGGGCAGGAGTCGGCGAGGCGCTAATTCGAATTACGCTAACGACGATCTGCGGAACTGATCTGCATATCGTTCGTGGTGAGTATCCTGTCAAACCAGGACTGGTAATCGGTCACGAGCCAGTAGGTGTCATCGAGGAGCTGGGCGATGGCGTGAGCGGATACCAGATCGGTGACCGCGTTTTGGTGGGCGCGATTACGCCGTGCGGCCAATGTCGCGCGTGTTTGTCAGGACATGCTGCTCAGTGTGGGCACGGAGAAGGATACGAAGCACTCGGAGGCTGGCGCTTCGGCAATACGATCAACGGCGCCCAGGCGGAATATCTCCTTGTTCCAAATGCTCAGGCGAATCTCGCAAAGATTCCTGATGAGCTGACTGATGAACAAGTGGTTCTTCTCGCCGATATCGCATCAACCGGACTTGGCGGAGCTGAAGCAGCTGACATCAAGATTGGCGATTCGGTAGTGGCGTTTGCCCAGGGACCAATCGGACTGTGTGCTACTGCCGGTTCCAGGCTGCTGGGAGCTTCATTAATCATTGCGGTTGATGGAGACACGAACAGGCTGAACATGGCAAAGCAGATGGGCGCTGATGTAGCGCTCGAC
>DATBMP010000148.1:0-11184 GCA_036554845.1 Pyrinomonadaceae bacterium | reverse complement strand
CCATGTCCCCGGACTAAACTGTTACCTATGTCTCCGACCGCTCATTGTCGGAGGGCAGAGGTCAATGGTCAGAGGTCAGTTGTCAGTGGGGTACAGTTTTAGTTGTCAGTTGTCAGTGGTCAGTTTGCTAGTGGACAGTGGTTTGTTGTTTTGACGATGCCACGGGCTTGCACAAAAAGTCGGTTCCCGCTGTCGCGGCTTGCCGCATCCCTTGCGGTACCGTCTGCTCAAACTAATTTTGTGGAGGCTACGCCTCCAATGTGCGAATTTTCAGGCATAGCCTAATTACCGATGGCGCTTTTCGGTGAGCCTAAGGCTTACCGCAAGGGATGCGGCAAGCCGCCAACTGACAAATGACTCCGCCCACCTAACCACGCAACAATCAACGGCTTGCGACGATTCGGATGCACAACGTATAGTCTTCGCAAGCGTCAAACATCTCTTTCGAACAATACGAAATCAGAATATGTCTCTACCCGGTTTCGCAACATCCGAAGGCACTACTCATTATCTTAATCGCTTCAAGGGCCACACCACCCCTGGTCACTTTCGCAATCAACAAAATCTCCATCTGTCGTCTATCGGAATCGGCACCTATCTCGGTAACGCTGATCAAGAGACCGATCACAGTTACGCCGATGCAATCCGGTTGACCGTCAAACTCGGCGGCAACGTGATCGACTCCGCTGCCAACTACCGTTTTCAGAGAAGCGAACGATCGATCGGGAGCGCTCTCCGCACCTTGATCAACGGCGATGGTTTTACGAGAGATGAACTGGTGCTTTGCACGAAGGGTGGTTATCTCCCATTCGACGGAGCGCCGCCACGCGATATTCGACGATACATTGAAGAGACCTTTGTCCGTCCCGGGATAGCAACTTTCGCGGATATTGCCGGTGGTAGCCATTGCATGACACCTGCGTACCTTGAAAACCAACTGACACAGTCGCTTGGAAACATGGACGTTGAGTGCGTTGATGTGTACTACGTTCATAATCCCGAATCGCAGTTAGATGCCGTTGAGCCGGAAGAGTTTGAGAGTCGTCTGCGCGCGGCGTTTGAGTTTCTCGAGCGGGCGCGCGGCGCGAACAAAATCAAAATGTATGGAGTTGCGACCTGGAACGGCTTCCGCGTGCCACGAAATTCGAGCCAGTACCACTCTTTAACTCGCATGGTTGAGCTAGCTCAGGCGATCGCCGGCGAAGCGCATGGGTTTCGTTTTATTCAACTTCCTTTCAACCTCGCGATGCCGGAAGCACTGACCCTGCAGAACCAGATCCTGAATGGAGAGGCAATCTCGACGGTTGAAGCAGCGCGAGAACTCGGATTGACGGTAGTGGCAAGCGCGTCAATCTTGCAGGGACGAGTAGCAAGAGGCCTGCCCGACGAACTGCGTCAGAACCTCGGTTCGTTGCGAGACGCCCAGGCCGCAATTCAATTCGTTCGTTCGGCTCCAGGAATAACAACCGCGCTGGTGGGAATGAGTCATGCGGAGCACGTAGAAGAAAACTTTCAACTTGGTGAAATTGAGCCGATGAGTGCGAAGGATTTCATAAATCTCTTCGGACAATAGCCGGAAAAAGAATATGACTGCGCCAATCTTCAAATCATTCGACGAGTTCTGGCCCTACTACGTCAAAGAACACAGCCAACCCGCGACGAGAAAGATCCATGCAGTGGGAACGACAATCGGCATGGCCTGCCTCGCCGGCCTGATCGCCTCAAAGAGATGGAAACTTCTGCCGTTGTCGCTTGTTCCCGGATACGGAGCTGCGTGGCTAAGTCATTTCTTGATAGAGAGGAATAAGCCGGCAACGTTCGACTACCCGCTTTGGTCATTGATGGGTGACTACAAGATGCTGGGACTGATGATCGCGGGCAAGATGGACGGAGAAGTGGAGAGGATACTTGCCGATTCAAACGATCAATTGTTACTCGATCGCTAGTTTGATTCGATTCGTTCGACGCCACGGCCTTGCCCCGTTGTACTTCACGTTCACAACTGCACCAGTGTCGACTCCCGAGGTTAAAACGCGCGGATAACGTGAAGCACCACGGGGCAGCCCGTGGCATCTTTTGAAAACCAGTAATGGGTCTTTGTAGCTGCTACCGTGAGCTATCGGGGTACAACCTCGTGGCAACTTCGCGCAAAAAATAAAATCGTGTGACGCCTCACCATCACTCTTCTATCGTGATAGAGTTTTGTAGTTAGCAATGAGAGGCAATATCCCCATTCCCGAAATCCCTCACGCCGAAGACGTTTGGTTGATGGTTCTCATCACTTCGATCCGTCAACGTCGAACACAGCTGGGAAAACTTTTCTGCGACGCGCTGGCCAAGAACTCCACCGGCACCATCAACCTCAAGATCTGGGCCGAAACACTCGAAACCTGGAAAGAGCTGACTCCAGGACTTTGGGGAATCGCTGGCCGACTCGACACTTTCCAGGATCGAACACAATTTGTCGTCTCTGAATACCGCCCCATCACACTCGAGCAGTATCGCGAACATCAGTTGTCAGATCCCGCTTTGCCGCGTGCGTTCACACTGGACATCGAGACGCTTGCCTTGCCTGATTTTCGCGAACGAGTTGGCGCACAGTTGGAACGCACGTTACGACTCGGCAACATGCGTCTTGATCAGCAACAACGATACCTGGAAGACATAGCTGCGGAAGAAGAACGTTGCTACCAACTAGGTGCGCTCGCGGCCACTTCGGGCCGGGTGCTTTGCATTGCCGTTCATGTTGGTCCAATACCGGGTTTGGAATTTCCTGGTCTGCACCAGTCGCAAGCTGAGTATGCATTTGGTATCGACGTGGACGGCGAGGAACAGAGCGAACGGCAGGCGCTAACTGCTTTCCTGGAATTGATAAAGGACTTTGATTGTGAATGCGACGAGATCGTCGGTCACAACGTACTCGGTTTCGACCTTCCGTTTATCTTTCAGCGCTGCCTGATTAACAACCTCCAGGTGCGCCAGTTTGTAAACCTCGGAGATTTTCACGTTCGCGGGGTGTTCGACACGATGCATCGTTGGTGGTTGGGAGCGAAGAAGCATGTCAGCCTCGACGATATTGCGTGGGCACTCGGTATCGAATCGAGCAAGACAGCCGAGGTGGAAGGCAGCAAAGTTTTTGATCTGTATCAAGCAGGCAGGCTCAAAGAGATTCGGGAATACAATCTCAATGACGTCCGCGTCACTCGCAAAGTCTACGAACGAATGGTCGCCAGCTTTGGAAGGTGAAGCGATTGTCGATTGACGATTGGTTTTATCTGTGACGTGAAATGATCCGTGAAGGTCTCAAGGGGCCTTGCCTGGAAAGTCTGAAGACCTAATCTCATTCACACCGGGCTTTAGCCCGGTGATCAGGAGGGACGACGATGGACTAACCGTTTTAACGGTTTCTCGATGCGCTGTAGCTTTTGGTGAGGTTACGAATTATTGAAAGATAGAAACCGTTGAAACGGTTGTCTCCTCAGTCCCGCCCTTAGTCACCGGGCTGAAGCCCGGTGTGAATGAAAACGACTTTTAGGGCAAAGCCGTCTCAAGATAGAGCGCGAGTGAACGCTCTTCTTAAAATTGGATCAAGTAATCACCATTGACGTCCACACCCTTCCTTTTCGGAGTAGGGTTAGTTTCGGTAATTCCAACTTCACGAATGATCTTGAGCTGTTCCCAACCACGGAACAATCGTCAATCGGCAATCGAAAATCTACAATCCCCCGTGGCCCGCCCTCGCGACGGTGTTTCATTTTTGAAACAGACGCTGGTACACTAGCGACATTGGAGACCCTGCTTAATGGTTGAACTCTTTCTTAGTCTTGTTCTTGGTCTTGGGTTGGGGGCGCTAGTGGTCTGGTTGACGCTGCGCGCCAGAATCAGTCACGAATATGATCGCGCAAAAGCAGAATCAGCTGCCCAATTCGCTACCCTCACTGAACGACTCGCCGGAAAGGATAATGAGCTACGTCGTGTCCAGGACGCTTTTGATAAAGAACTCACCGGCCGCGACTCGCTGCGCTGTGAAAACGTGGAGTTGAAGGCCGCCCTCGAAGGTGAACGCCGCGCGGCAAGCGAACGCAAAGAGGCTTTTCAACAGGCCACCGAAGAGCTCGCCGAAAAATTCAAAGCACTTTCTCGCGACGCCCTGAAAGACAACAACCAATCTTTTCTCGAACTCGCTCGCTCGACTATGGAGCGTTTTCAAGCGACGGCGAAACAGGATCTGGAATCGCGCCAACTCGCCATCGATCAGGTGGTCAAGCCGCTGAAAGAATCGCTCGAGAAAGTGGACGGGAAAATCGGCGAAATCGAAAAGGCACGCGCTGGTGCGTATTCGGAACTTCGAGAGCAGGTGCGCGCCCTCGCAAGCTCTCATTCGCAACTGCATGCAGAAACCGGAAATCTCGTGAAGGCGTTACGTGCACCGCATGTGCGTGGCCGCTGGGGCGAGATTCAACTGCGACGTGTGATCGAACTCGCAGGTATGCTCGAGTACTGCGACTTTACCGAGCAGGAAACTGTGTTCACCGAAGATGGTCGCGTCAGACCGGACGTCATCGTGCGACTTCCTGGCAATCGCACGATCGTGGTTGATGCGAAGGTCCCCTTCGACGCTTTTTACGAATCCATCTCGACCACCGACGATGAAATCCGCAGCGCGCGGTTGAAAGAGCACGCACGCTTGGTTAGGACTCACGTCGCCTCGTTGAGTAGAAAGTCGTACTGGGAATCGGTACAACCAACTCCAGAATTTGTTCTCCTCTTCTTGCCGGGCGAGACCTTTTACAGCGCTGCGCTCGAGAACGACCCAAAACTGATCGAAGATGGCGTGGGCCAGGGTGTGATCATTGCGACTCCAACTACTCTAATTGCGCTCTTGAAAGCGGTCTCTTATGGATGGCGACAGGAGCAGATGGCAACAAACGCGCAAGAGGTCAGCAAACTTGGGAAGGAACTCTATGATCGTCTGCGAGTCTTCACCAATCACCTGGCCGACATGGGGAAGGGGTTGGACCGCGCGCTCGATTCGTACAACAAAGGTGTGGGATCGTTGGAAGCACGTGTACTCGTGACGGCCAGGAAGTTTAAAGAGCGCGGTGCGATTGCAGGCGACGGCATTGAGATCCTTGAACCGATCGACAAATCAACTCGCGCGTTGGCGATGGATGAAGGGGGCCTGTTTCCCGATGTGGTAGCGGGCGATCTGCTAGCGGGCGAAACTGTAGAAGAAGAGGAGCCGACACCACTCCTATCCTCCCAAGCCGCGGGTGTGGAGGGTTAATTGAAAGTTGGCGGGGAATCAATTGTCAAAACAGATCTGGTTAGGCCCGTTGCTCGGCACGAATCGCTCGCGTCTCATCGAACGTTGTGCCGAGCTTGTCTCTAAAGGAGATGCAGGCAGTTTTCTATATCTCGCCGCCTCACAACCACTGCTTGAGTTGGTGACCGAAGGCATCGTCGACGGCCAAACGAACCGGGGACTTTGGGGAGAACTTCCGGTCTACCTGTTTCGTGGATTTGTCCGCCAACTTCTTGCCACCACTATCGATTCCGAAACCAGATCGCCTTTGCCCCCGCGGGTGCCGATTGACCGTGAAGAGCTGCCTCTGAAACGAAGCCTCATCTCACAGATCCTGAAACAACTAAGAACCGATGGCCGCTTGAGTGCTATCGCCCCGCTGGTCGGAAGCGATGGTTGCGTAACCACGATCGCGACTTTGATCGGCGAGATTCAGCGTGCCGGAAAGACACCCGCTGAACTCGATACAATCGTTGCTGCGCGCGCTGCTGAGTTTAACGAGAAGCACGGAGATGAAACGGCTGCGCATTCAATCTCTCTGCAAGTCGATTTTGATCGCGAAGTCGCGCTGATCTACGCAACCTACACCAGGCTCCTCGAGCAGCATGGTCTAACCGAGGATGATGCGAACGGGTTGCGCGCGTTGCAAATACTTCTGGGCGAGTTGGATGGAAAGGCAGTACAGGTTCCCTGGTTGGACAAGGCGCAACTCCTAATACTTGACGGGTTCTTTGATTTCACTCCGGTTCAGGGAGAGATGCTCCGACTCTTGATCCCTCGCTTTCCCGTGGTCCTGGTCAATCTCAATCATGACGTGCGCAATCGTGAAATCTTTAAACCATTCGAGGACACGATCGAGCAACTTTGTGCCATCGCAGACTTTGAACTGGTTTCCAGCGAAGAGTCGGAATTAACAAAGGGCGCTCTTGCACCTCTCCGCGCAAGCCTTTTCAATTCACAACTCTCCACCACCGATACTAATGATACCGAGACGGTCCCGGCCGGAGAGATTCATTACCGCGAATGCACCAACCGCGAGACTGAAATTCGAACGATTGCAAAAGAGATTAAGCAACTACTCCTCGCTGAAAACTACCAACTGTCAGAGATTGCGCTCGTGGTTCGAGAACGAGAGTCGTATGCCGAGACGATCTCCCGGGTGATGCGCGACGAATCCTTGCCTTGCAATCTCAACCGGCGAATCGTTGCCGGCGAGATTCCCGCCACTCGAGCTGTGCTGAAACTTCTCGCTGTGCTTGATGAGCTGGCTCGTGACAGTGCTCACGTTCTTCGAATGCCGCAACTGGCGGATCAAATTAAGTCGGGTTATTTCCGGCTTGCGAAAGATGAGATCGAATCGCTCGCTACCGAATTCGATTCGCGTTACTCGCATCTGCTTAGCGAAGACGGAGTCCGCGATCCTGAACGCGAGAAGCGACGCAGGCGCGATGCGGGAGTTGGTTATTGGGATGCTGACGCGCTCGAGAACATCATTGCTTATGTTGGGGCGGAACTTCGGTTGCCCGATTGGCTGGACCGTTGCCGGCAGTTGATTGAACAGTTGCCGGGTGCTGCGGCGACAAAGGAACTTCTGAACATCGACACGGTCGAGTCAAACGAGGACGACGAAGACACTCAGGTTGAAGACGCCGAGACAATCCAAAAAGAGGACCGGCATCTCGAGAAAAAGCGACGTCCTCATCGTGATGTGAATCCGGCCGCGATCGCCTGGGCCACACTGGTCATCAAGCGTTTCGCCACTCATATTCAATCGGTGCCGCGTCAGGGCCAGCCCGTACTCTTGCGGGCGGCGTTGATGAAGCTGTTGGGCCAGTTTCAGTTTCGCACACAAGTTACAAAGCCAGTGCGCCACACGGAAGTTGAGGATCTCCCTCGCACAACGCTGGACCTTCACGCGCTTGAGGCACTGCGACGGGCTTTCGTGTCCACGATCAAGAGTATTCAGTTCACTAGCGAAGATGCGTCTGCCCCAATCGATCTAACCACCTTTATCGATGAACTGCGACGTTGCCTCAGCTCGCAAAACCTGACGCTGGGAAATGCTGAACGTGGCGGCTTGCAAGTTCTGGCGGCGACCGATGTTCGCGGTCTGCGGTTCCGGGCACTTTTTGTTGCGGGTCTGGTTGAAGGTGGGTTTCCCCTCGCCGCGTCGCGCGACTGGATCTATCCACATGAGGAACGCGAACGGCTGAAGCGTTACGGCCTGGTGCTCGAAGACATTTCCCCCGAGACCCTGCTCAAAGAGGAGCATTACTTCTATCAGGTAGTTTGCCGGGCCACGGAACGTCTGTATCTGAGCCGGCCACTACTGCTCGAGGCGGATAAAGAAACAGTCGCGTCTTATTACATTGAAGAACTACGCCGGGCGATCGCACCGGCATCCATGGTGACGCAGGACGTGGTCCGTCCCGACTATGATGGACGGCAGATCGAACACGCATCATCCGCCAGAGAACTGACTATTGGTCTGATACGAAACGAACAGCGGCACCTGGTTGGTCCGGACAAAGTTGGGTTACGGCCAAAGCCTCAAGTGAACAGCCTTCTGAGTTTGGCACGCAACGATGGGTTTCTTAGTGCGTCCGCCGTTCATCGGATGAGTATCGAACGAGAACGCTGCGGGCCAACTTTTGGTCCATACGACGGACAAATTACCGATCCCAACCTGCTGAAACTTATCAGCCACCGATTTGGACCAGACTGTGTTCACAGCGCGAGTGGACTCAGCACGTTTGGCAGCTGCCCATATCGTTTCTTTGCTCAACGAGTATTGAAACTCGAGCCACGCGGCGAAGCGGCACTGGATCTTCAAGCACTCGACGCAGGAAAACTTCTTCACGATATTCTTCGCCGGTTTTTTGAAAGATATCGTGGCGCCCGTTTCGACGCGAGCAAACGTGACGAACTAGTTGCTGAACTGCTCGACATTGCTGACGAAGTATTTGATCAGCATCAACGAGTGGTTCCTCCGCTGAATCGACAAATCTGGAAACTCGATCGCGCGATCAGAAAGATCATTCTCGAGCAGGTCTTTCTGTTCGAACTGGATATGCAGGAGAAGACGTCGTTGAAGGAGCTCGCTCCAGTGAGGTTTGAACTTGCCTTTGGCGGCACACAATCAAGCGCCAGGGATCCGGATTCAGTCGACATACCGCTGCAATTGACGCGCTCGAGTTTTGTTGGTGAAGAATTGATGAAGATCAGCGGGCAGATCGATCGTGTTGACATGGCCGCCGACCAGACGGTTGTTGCCTACGATTACAAACTCTCGAAGGGCGCGCGCAGGGAAGACATGCTGTCAGGACGAAGCTTACAGATTCCGATCTATCTAGAGGCGCTCGAACAAATTTTCTTCCCTAATCATCAGGTCGCCGGCGGTGGCTATTACACCTTGCGTGGCGGCACCGACAGACGAAACACGGGAATGTATCGGGCCGCATTGAACGACTATCTAAATCTAAAAACGAATACCCGAGCTCTAGTTGCGGATTCGGATTATCAAAGGTTCCGCACCACGGTAATCGAGCTGGTATGGACTTTTCTCGATCGCATGCGCGCCGGTGAGTTCAAGGTCGATCCTTCACAGGGCTATAAAACGTGCAGGTTTTGTGACTACAAGGCTGTTTGCCGATACGACAGATTTAGGATTCAGCAGAAGAAATGGCGGAAAGCGCCCGAGCCGACAGAAGAAGGTGAGTAGTTTGAAGCCAGCGATGATCGAAATACAGCCGGCCCATAAACGAGAGCTGAAACTCGAACAGGCTACCGCTGCACACACGTTGAACCGTCACGTTTCGGTAACCGCCGGTCCGGGTTCCGGCAAAACTACCGTCCTGGTTGAACGCTACCTGCACATTCTGCGCGAAAACAAGGATCTCAGCATCGACCAGATCGTCGCCATTACCTTCACCAATCGTGCGGCGAACGAGATGCGCGAGCGCTTGCGCGCCGGATTAGATGCGATCCTGCGCAGCGCCACCGGCGATGAACGACGACGTTGGATGCGCTACAAACGAACACTCGACGGCGCGGTAATCACTACGATTCACGGCTTCTGCGCTCGATTGCTGCGCGAGTTTCCCGTTGAAGCTGCGATCGATCCACAGTTTCTGCTTCTCGATAGTCACGACGCTGCAATCCTTCTCGAGGCATCAGTCGAAGAAACGCTGACGGAATTCATCAGCCGTGAACGCGATCTTATTTCGCAACTCGCAGTCGGTTTCGGAAGAGGCAAACTCTCTGAAGCATTGGTTGACTTGTATCGCATTATTCGCGGTCAGGGATTGAGTCTTGATGAGTTGGCTGAGCGCACTGTAGCAAGCCACGCGAGTGACGAATCACACCGCGATGAGTTGGCCCAGCTCGACCGGACCATGACTGAGTTTTTGGGACTTGGTCGATTGACCCCAGTCGCTGAATCGAAACGCACGCATGCAAGGACTAACTGGCCTGCGCTTCGTGAGTTATTACAGGCGGAACGTCCTTCGCTCGTCGAGTATTGCGGCGCCATCGAATCGTTTCGTGCATCCGCGCGACCAAACAAAACCGGAACTGCCGGTCCGAGCGTAGAACAACTCGACAAACGGTTGTGGGGTGACGGCAAAGTTCTGGGTCTCGTGCCGCAACTCTGCTTCGATCTGTTTGCGAAAGACTTCTCAGCAGAAGTCATTCACGTTCTCAAGGAAGTTGATCGACGATATCGCGATCGGAAAGAAGGCCTTTCGGCACTCGATTTTGAAGATCTCCAATTGCGCGCGCTTGAGTTATTTAGTCAGCCCGCTGTGCTTGGCCGCGCAACTCAACGATACCGTTTCTTTCTGGTGGACGAGTTTCAGGACACGAACAGTGTGCAACGTGAGTTGATGAATAGACTTGCGCTCAGTTCAGCCGCGGCACAGTCTAATCTGTTTATCGTCGGCGATCGCAAACAATCCATCTATGGTTTTCGTGGCGCGGATGTCGACGTCTTTCAACAGATGACGCGCGCTCTGACCGATGCGGGTGGAATCGAACAACCGTTACATCTCAACTTTCGAAGCCAACCTTCGCTTATCAATTTTTTCAATCACGTGTTTTCTCGATTATTTCAACTCGAAGAACCGATCGCCGCTGAAGAACTTAGCGAACTGGGCTACGTAGAATTCGAAGCGAGTAACGAGCAAAGGGAACAAGTGGATTCGGGTCCACTGGTTGAACTTTTGATCGATACGACGGCGCCTGCCGAGGATGATCCCAGAGCACAGCGGACCGCGGCAGATCGCGATGCCAGACAATTGGCGCAGCGAATACTGTCGTTAACCGATCCTTCCGTTGACGGTCATCGAGAGTTTCGCGATATCGCACTGCTGTTTCGCGCGATGACTGACGTGCAGATCTACGAAAGCGTTCTGCGTAACGCGAATATTCCTTTTCAAACTGTGCAGGGAAAAGGTTTTTACCAACGTGAAGAGATCGGCGATCTGATCCAGCTGCTTCGATTCCTCGACAACAAGACTGACGAATTGGCACTGGCCGCCGTGTTGAGATCTCCTCTCGGTGGAGTGTCGGATAACGCACTGCTGGCGCTCCGATGTGCGCCGTGGATCAAAGACGCGGACAATCAGGAGCTACCACGTTTTTTCAATCAGCCGCGAAAGCTTTTTTATGCCGTGCGGCGTCACAATGAGATCGCGTTCATCACTGAAGCGGATCATGCGGAACTCGACCGGGTGGCAGATCTGCTGCACCGACTCATTGAACGGCGTAACCACTCTCCTTTGGCAGACCTGCTTCGATTTGCGGTTGAAGAGTCAGAGTACCTGACCGTGATTGCTGCGAATTTTGATGGAGCGCAACGACTTGCCAACGTGCAGAAGTTG
>DATBMP010000140.1:0-6983 GCA_036554845.1 Pyrinomonadaceae bacterium | reverse complement strand
GATAGATCAACCACTATCTCCGGAGATTCTGGCTTAAAGCGATTCGCTGATTCGAGGGCGGCAACAGAGGCGGGATAGTCTGTTTGCGCCGAGTAGACCCGGCCAATTCGGTGATAAGCCTCCGCGAGGATCAACTTGAACTCGGCTTCGGCCGCACCAATATTACCGGCGCGTCGATGCGCTTCCGCTGCTTCATAGTGACGGCGAAACAGATCGCCTTGCTGCTGAAATGGTAGTAGCAAGACAACCAGCGGAACGAGGAGCGAACGAAAACACATCCTTGGCTTTTGTGTAGAAGGATTCGATAAAACTGAAGACGGAGGGCTGAATTAAATCAGCTCTCCGTCAGAGTTTAAGGTTGTGGGGAGTATATCAGAAGGTGAATTTGATCCCGAGTTGAATCTCGCGCGGGTTCTGCGCGAAGTTCAACGTACCGAAGCTTGCATTTCTTGTGTCAACGTCAAACCCTACGAAGTTCGTATGGTTGAAGACATTAAAGAACTCGGCACGGAATTGTATGTTATACCGCTCGCGAATAGCCCAGTTCTTTGCCATCGAGAAATCGATAGTCGTGATGGGCTTCCCTCTAACTGAACCTTTACCTAGCGTTCCCAGTTGACCCGCAGCCGGAAGAGCGAAGGCGGCGGGATTAAGGTGAGTAGTTCCATCACTCGTCTCCAGGTACAGAGGTGCGCCCGTGTAGTTCGGGCGTTGGCCCACTGCCGCTGCAGTCCCCAAAGTGTTGGTGCCATTGATGATGTCAATTGGTGTAGCACCGAAGCGAGAAGCAATCCCGTTGAGCTGCCAATCACCGAGTATCAAGTGTCCCGCCCGTCCCCATTGCTTGAATGACGGCAGAACGTAGACGATGTTGCCGACAAAAGAATGACGTCGATCGAGATCAGCATCGCCTTTGTCAAGTCGGAAGTTAAACGGATCGCTGGTTGAGTTCGTGAACGAGGTTAGCGAAACATCTGAAATCGCATGCCCCCAGGTGTAGGCAGCCTGGAAAGCAAGTCGGTCGGTGAAGCGTCGGTTCAGCCACAACTGCATCGCGTGGTAACTCGAGTTGCCGTCCGACTCGTCGGTTGTGATGTTGCCAACTCCTTGCAACACACGGTTGTCTGCGATCAGGGTCCCCTGATTCTGTGTGGTTTCACCCAGACCGGCACGCGCAATTTGAAGTCGCGCTGATCGAGTACTTCCGTCGCACTCAGACCCACGGCACGGAACGTCTGGCGGAATATCGTTACGGTTTACGTTGCGACGCCAGATGTGCAGTCCGTGATTTCCGATGTACGACGCTTCGAGAACCGTGTCCTTAAAGAGCTCGTGCGAAACTGTCAGGTTCCACTGGTAACTCTCAGGTGGTCTAAACTCCGGATTAACAGCAGCGAAACCAGCGCTCGGGTTAACTCCGGCGACGTTGGTGATCAAGCCCGGATTGATAGTGTCGAGGCTGCGGCAGGTTGGGCAATTTGCCAACGTGGTTCCGGCGCCGTTCCAACCTGAACCCGCACTGACCGTCGTGGTCCAGGGAGGATTGCCGGTCAATCGCAGAAGATCTTCGATTACTTGCGAACGACTCATATAACGACCAAACCCGGCTCGAGCCGCAGTCTTACCAGTGCCAAAAAGATCCCACGCGATACCCACGCGTGGCTGCCAACCACCCTTGTAGGTTTTTATAGTCGCGCGTCCCAACCCAAGCTGTATTGCCTCCTCGGCAGTAACCAGGCCCGAATTGAAATCTACGCCATCGTACAAACTTGGAATGAAGTTGGATATTCGATTGTCTTTCTCCCACGCGGGTGGAAACACCGAATAACGCAGACCCATCGTGAGCGTGACACGCGGGTGAATCTTCCAGGTGTCATTCGCATAGAACTCGTAATCGCGCCAGCGCCCCTCCGCGATTTCGGTCTGATTGATCTCCGTGTAGTTAAGCAGAACTGTATCTCTGACCAGCAGGTCAGCGATGCAGTGACCAGTTTGTTCACCGCAACCCTGGATGGTGGCCGGTTGATTGCCGCCGCCTGCGCCGACACCGGGTTCGTCTTTATAGTTGTGACTGAAGAGAGCACCAAACTTCAGGTCATGTGATCCAGCTACGAGCGAGAAGTCGTCTTTCCAAATGAACAGGTCTTCGCGGTTGCTCCATGGTGCCTGGTGCCAGATGTTGCCGTAACCGCCCGCGCCCCAGAAAAGCGAAGGAATCGAGCCACCAATTCTATTTTCGTGCGGAAAGACAGTGGGAATCTTCGAAGCAATCTCTTCTTGGAGCGCTTCCGATTCGGGTGACGTTGCGATGATGATGTCGTTCCCAGCAATCGAGAACTGGAATTCGTTCACAGCCCTGGCTGAAAAAGTATTAGTCAACTTGACAGCAAAACTGTGGCTTGGCTGACTCCAATCCGAGGCGAGCGTCGGATACGGAGCATCTCCCCAAAAGTTTCCGGTTGCTCCTGCATGGGTCCACTTCTCGTTTATATAGCGGACCATCAAATTCATCCGATCTGTGATAATCGCATCACCGCGGATGGAATCCTGTCTTGTACTAATTGGTTGAGTCGTAGTTGAAGCCCAGTTCGGCGAACCAGGCGCATTGGGATCTGGATATAGCTTCATGAAAGCCAACCCAGCCGGACTCAGCAAGCTTTGAGGAATTCGATTTCCAGGAAAACAGTCTGGGTCAGTCGGGCTTGGTCCAGGCGTGGTGCAAGCGCCTGCACCAACCTGGTGCGGTAACGTACCTGTTAAGGGACCACTAAAGTCTCCTTGCTTTTCGGCTGCGGTCGGAACATTAGCCGAAAGCACTTGACCTCGGCGTTCACGACGCCACTCTTCAGACCAGAAGAAGAAGAGCCGGTTCTTGATAATTGGTCCACTAAAGTTACCGCCGAAGTTGTTGTACTTCAGCTGTCCTTTTGGTTGGCCCGCACGATTCAGGAAGAAGTTGTTGGCATTGAGAGAGTCGTTTCGGTAGAACTCGAAAAGAGCGCCGTGAAAGTCGTTGCTGCCGCCCTTGGTGATTAGGTTAACGACCGCGCCTTGCGCTTGTCCAAACTCTGCGCTGAAGCTGTTGCGCTCAACGCGAAACTCTTGAATCGAGTCGATGGACGGGAAAACAAGCAACGTGCGGTTTGATCCGACGTCCATGTTGTTGACGCCGTCTATCGTCCACAGGTTTGAGTTTGATTGGTTCCCGTTGACCGACATGTCGACGCCGGAGTTCAATCCGGTTCCTCGCGTGGCAAACGCACCACCGGCACCATTTTGTGTTACAGGCGAGACACCTGGCACCATCAAGGCTAGCTGAGCATAATTGCGGCCATTCAACGGCAACTCAGTAACTTGCTTCTCAGCGATAAGACTACTCACTTCGCCGCTTCGTGTCTCAACCGGCGTTGTGTCACTCGAAACGGTCACAGTTTCACTAACCTGACCTACTTCTAGATCCAGGTTAACAACCTTGTTCTCGCTAACGTGTAGCTGCACACCAGCCGCAACAGTTGTCTTGAATCCGGAAGGAGATGTACTCAACGTGTAAGTGCCGGCCGGTAAACTGGGCGCGTTAAAGAATCCGTCGTCATTCGTCTTCACAGTGCGAACGGCGCCGGTGTTCTCTTCCTTAATTGTAATTTCAGCGTCGGGAACAGCGGCACCTTGCTGGTCTCGCACCGTACCAGTGATGTTGCCAGCCGTGCTCGACTGAGCGTGAACGGAAACGACCAATCCAAGAACCAACAGGAGTAGTAACGCAGGGGCTCCTAGCTTCTTCGACATATCGCACCTCCTCAATGTTGTGCGCGCCACGTTATTCTTTGAGACCAACCATGAGGGTTGTCACTACACATCTGCTGGACTGTGCAATGAGCTAACACCCATGGAGAGCCGTCTAAAACGACAGACGGTGAAATTTAAATTTGCTTGAGAAACGCTGTGAGTAATTCAGGAAGCGTGTTTATATCGCCAATAGAAAGCGATGTGAACACCTTACCATCTTCTTTGATCACTCCCGTGATACCGCTGCCCCCCAAGGAACAACTCTGCAGTAACGAAACTCGATAACGGAGTATTTGCTAGTCCAACCGCTCAGCAAATCCACCACTCGAAAACACTTCAAACGGGTCAAAGACCGCGAACTTTTAAGAAGACGAAAAGGATTTATGACTTTGTTGTAGAGCCTGACAAAAGCATTTAATACTTATTCACTTTCTTGTCAAGAACTTTTTGCTCGAAAACAAGTGTATGTCGTGAGAAAAGTTTGTTTGCTGGGCGAACGAATTGGAGGTTCAGTTGCTATGCAATTGAGGCAGACGCAAACTTCGAGGCAAGCACCAGGCTCAGCGCACCCATCAGGGTTGGTTGTGAACCAAGTGTTGAGGCAATGATCGGAGTCGAGGGTAAGCCCCGGCAAGTGGTCGTCTCAACTTTGGTTCTTATCTCCGTTGCGATTAGTGGCCAGGCCCGCACTATTGGACCACCAACGATTACAGCTTCGGGAGCCAGTCCTCTAATAAGGTTCGCGATGCCGATACCAAGATAGGATGCGGTTTCTCGCAGTGCGCGTTTTGCGACGTCGTCACCGCTGAGTGCCTTATCCATCAACTCTCCAAAGTTTACTTTTGCGGCCCCATTCGAACCACTCGACAAGTTAGCGTACCGCGCGACCGCTGCTCGCTCTGAAGCAAAAGCCTCCCAGCACTCGCGACTTCCTGATGCACAGGCCACTGGCGCTCCCTGGCCGATCGTCATGTGACCGAACTCACCCGCCGCACCATTCTCGCCACGATAGACCTGCCCATCGAAAACGATCCCCGTACCAACTCCCTCTTCAATCAATACCAGAATAAAGTCTCGCACTTGACGAATCTCTGGCCGACCGAACCAGAGTTCAGCAAGCGCAGCAGCATTGGCATCGTTCTCCATGGTCACAGGCAGTCCAACGACGGCGGTTATTGCTTCGGCAATCGGTAGATCTCGCCATTTAAAATGAGGCACGAAAAGCTTACTCTGATCAGGCTCAACCAGACCCGGTAAGCTAATTCCGATCCCTTCGATCGTGCCACGGTTTTTCCTTACAAGTTTGCGTGAGATGTCGATAATTTGATCAATCGTTCGACTCGCATCAGGATGGGTTTCAAACTCCTCTTTCTCTAAAACGCGTCCAGCCAGGTCGCTGGTGGCCACGATGGTTCTGACTGTACCGATGTCTACTCCGATAGCTACGGCATTTGCCGTTTGTAAGGACAGCAAAATTGGCGGTCGTCCACCGGTCGACTCACCGCTCACCTCTTCGATTAGCCCATTTACCTTTAGGTCCTCGACAATCAAAGACACGGTCGAGCGTTGCAGCGCCGTCTCGCGTGCAATATCAGCGCGCGAAATTGGCCCTCGCTCACGAACATAGTTCAAAATTATCTGCCGATTGATGTCCCGGATGGTATTTGATCGGGCTACGCTAGCTTTGTTGAGGTCAATTCGTTTCATGTCGAATTTTCAGAACGAGCATTCTCGTCATTTGGCGGGCCAAAATCAATTGGTGTGACGCTAAGAAGTAGTACAGTAGAAAGTCTCAGTCAACAACTTTCGCAGAAAAGTTTCGTCGTGGAATGATATGTCCTATACTTCCCATTAGCCACACCAAACAGGGGGAATTCGCTATGGACCATCGGCCAATCCACTCTCCCGCACGCGCAATCATGATTGCAATCGTTGTGTCTGCTTACGCCAGTCTCGTCTTTGCACAACAACAGGGGCCACCACCGATTGATAAGAGTATCAATCCCGAAAGAGCCCGTCAGCAAGATATGAGCCGGCGCGAATGGCAGTTGAGAAATCCGACGGGCCAACCTGGACCAGCTTCAGACCGAAAACAACTCGAACTGGCAATGGCCCAAACCGAGAAAGACTTTAATCGCATTCTGAAACTCCACAACGAAATCGCGCACGCCATCGCGCCTGAACAAGCAAACATTAATTTCAGGTTTGTCGCTGATGCTACCGAGGAGATTGGCAAGCGGGCGCAACGCCTGCAATCGACATTGATGTTGCAGATGCCCGCGGGACAAGACAGGAACGGCGATAAATCTAATACTCCAAATTACCAGGAGATGAGAGAGGGGCTGCGAGGACTTTGCAGGCTCATCAGAAGTTTTGTCACCAATCCCGTAATTGAAAATCCAGGTACTGTTCATGCCGAACATCTGGAGAAGGCACGCAAGGATCTGGCGAGTATCGTTAAGCTCAGTAACTCATTGAGTAGGGACGCAGAGCAATTGCGAAAGCGCTGAACAATCTTCAGATGCTGCGACAGGTCATTCGCAATACGCGAGCAGCTCAGACCTTGATAAATATATTTCTGCGATATAGCAGCCACATTAATCCCAGCCACACCAGGACAAACGCTATTGCAAAGGCCAGCGAAGCATTTATCGGTGAGGCCCACGCTGCAAATATATTCGTGTAGATCCAGCTTCCAAGAGGAACCTTTTCGCCACCTTCTGCCGGTAGCTTAATCACTCCCAACAACTCGGCCATTATTCCCGCACCGACATAAAGCGCAATCGCATTGACCCCAAAAATCTCAAACGGTTTGGCCCACCGCCGGTATCCTTTTATGTCGATAACCCAATAGCACAGGGCCAAAAATTGCAGCGCAAGACCACCGGTGAATAGAACGTAGGAACTTGTCCATAGCGCCTTATTAATTGGGAAGAATGCGTTCCAGGCCCAACCAACAGCAACGCAAAAAGCTCCCGCCACGAACATAGTGCTGACCTTTTCAAAAGGTGTGCTCCTGGTCCGCAAGATGTGGCCCGCCAGGACTCCGAGTAACGTTGTACCTAAAGCTGGTATGGTACTTAGTAGACCTTCCGGATCATATACCTTTGCCTGGGCCCAGACGTGTTTACCAAAAACTATACGGTCGATAAATGAAGGCAGACTTCCTTCTTTGGTGAGATCTCCTGCTGCGAAAC
>DATBMP010000139.1:0-12886 GCA_036554845.1 Pyrinomonadaceae bacterium | reverse complement strand
TACCTGTTCCTCGCTACCGATCGCCGAAAAGGTCACCAAATGATCGTCCTTGTTTTTCTCAATTACCTCGACGTCCGCTACTCGTGAACCCGAGCGTGCTGCTTTCCAATCATGGTATTCGGTGTAATCGCCATCGTAATGTTCCGCCTGCCCCTCGCCGTCGAGAGCGAGAATCTGAGTAGCGACCCGATCAAGAAAGTAACGGTCGTGACTGATCGTTACGATCGTCCCCTCGTAGGCATCCAACGCTTCCTCCAACGCTTCACGAGAGGGGATGTCCAGGTGGTTAGTCGGCTCATCAAGCACCAGAACATTGACCCGTGAATAGATCAATTTAGCGAGCGCCAGTCTTCCCTTCTCACCCCCCGATAGGTCACGAACATGTTTGTAGACGTCATCACCGGTGAATAGAAACTTTGCGAGAAATGAACGAAGTTCGCCGGCCGTTGCGCTCGCCGGCGCAACCCGACGCAGTTCCATGATTATCTCGTTACGATCATCAAGGTCATCCAACTGCTGCGCGTAGTATCCAATCTGGACCTTTGTGCCCCAACGAACTTCACCAGATATCGGGGGCAACTTTTTAAGGATGGTCTTGAGAAAGGTCGTCTTACCCGATCCATTTGGTCCAATGATTCCGAGACACTCCCCGCGCCGAAGGATGAAGGAGATATCACGCGCGAGCAGATTATCCTGGTATCCGATTGCGACCTGTTCCACTGTGAGAACGTGGTTGCCGGTCCGCTCGATCGATTGCAAACGAAAATCTCCGGAAGACTGCTCTGCACGCACGGCCTCGACCCGATCAAGTTTCTCCAGCATCTTGCGACGCGACTTTGCCTGTTTCGTCTTTTGTCCGGCGATGTTGCGGCGAATGAACTCCTCAGTCTTGGCAATCAACTGACGCTGATTATCGTAAGCACGTTGTTGCGCTTCACGTCGTACTTCACGTTCTACGAGATAATCCGAATAGTTTCCGGTGTAACTCGCCGCCTTTCCATTCTCCAGTTCGATAATCTTGCGACAACTTCGATCCAGAAAATATCGATCGTGGCTGATCACGACACAAGCTGGAGCATAACTCTGAAGAAACTCCTCTAACCACTCAACGGCGCCAACGTCGAGATGATTTGTAGGCTCGTCGAGCAGCAACACGTCTGGCTCGGCGAGAAGCAAGCGAGCAAGGCCGAGGCGATTCTGTTGTCCACCGGAAAGCTTTTCGGTTTCAAGCGACCAGGTGTCGCGACCAAATCCCAAACCCAAAAGAATCGCTTCAGCTTTCGCCGCATATTCAAAACCGCCTTCGCGCTCAAACTGATGCTGAAGATCACTGTAACGTTCGAGCACTTTATCGAGATCAACATCGGGCTCGGCCATGCGATGTTCCAGTTCGTGCATCTCATGTTCGATCTGCTGCAAATGACCGAAGGCCGCCAGCGCAGATTCGTGAACCGTTGAACCTGGTTCGAAATGAACGTGCTGGGCCAACAAACCGAGACGCACACCACGCGCTCGAACGACATCGCCTCGATCGGCGCTCTCTTCACCACTCACGAGACGGAATACTGTTGTCTTACCGGCGCCGTTGCGACCGACCAGACCCACATGCTCACCAGGATTGATTTGCAGTGAGGCGCCACGCAGAACATCCTGAGTGCCGTAGGATTTGTAAACGTCCGAGAGTCTGAACAGCATGGTTTAGTCAAGTCACGCGCGTGTGGTGTACGAGTTTACACGCACGAAGCGGGCGCGGGCCTGGAAACTATCCCGCGCCCGCGTACGGGCGAAACCCGATTGAATTGACCTACTTACTCGGCGCCGGTGAAGCGTTAGCCGCCGGGCTCGCAGCCGGACTGGAAGCCTGCTGCGGTGACGCTTGAGTGGTTGCCGCTGGAGAAGCAGCCCCTGTTGATGCAGGTCGCAGACCCAAATTGCTCGGGTTGTTAATCATATTGTTCGCCAGATTATTTACAACCTTCGCTTCGTTCATCGCAGTTTCCAACAATGCAGCGTTGAGAATCTCTTTACGCTGATTGGTCAGCGCCTGAGTAATTTGTTGCCGAACACCAGGGCTGTCCAGGTTTAGATTCTCAGTGGTCTCGCGTTTGTCGCCAAGTTTGAAGATGTACCATCTTCCATTATTGAACTGAACTGGTTCGGTTCTGTCTCCCACCTTCATCGAGAACAACTGGTTAATCAACGGCTGCGGAAAACCGTTCTGCCTGAGATCTTCTTCAGTCGCAAAACCAAGGTCGCCACCTCGCAAAACCGAATTTGCGTCCTCACTTCTGGCCCGCGCAACGGTTGCAAAGTCAGCACCACCCTTTAGCTGTTGATTGAGATCGTCGATCTTCAATTTTGCAGCAGCCTCGTTCTTAGCATCGTTCGTGGTGACGATTCCTTGCGGAGTGTTGTCCGCAGGATCGACTACGATCATTGCGAGGCCCACACCTCGTGCGCTGACAAATCTTTCGCGATTCGCGTTGTAGAACTCTTCAACTTCACGATCGTTAACAGTGATCTTGCCGCTGTATTTGTCCTGCAACTTACGAATGGCTATGTCCTTGCGAGCCTCTTCACGCAGAGCCTCCATACTCATATTCTGTTCTCGCAAACTGCGTTGAAAGTCGTCATCAGTCATTCCGCTCTGTTGCTTCTGTTGAGCGATAAGAGCATTCACCTCGTCATCAGTGGGCAAAAGCTTTTCGCGCTCGGCTCGTTGAAATAGCACTTCTCGCTGAATCAAAGAACCAAGTACTTGCAAGCGCGCTTGCGCCAGCTCGAGTGGCGAAAGCTGAGCTTGTCTGCCACCAGCCTGCTGGCTAACGCCCTGCTCAACCTGGCGCATGAGGATGCTCTTACCGTTGACGGTGGCTGCCACCATGCTGTCTTTCGCATCGGCGCTACCGCCAGATTTGCACGCGGTCGAACCCACTACGGCAATGACAAGTAGGGCCATCACTGAGATTAACCTTGACGATGTTTGCACTTTAAATTCCTGCTCCTTTAAGAAAGTTCCTGTGTCACGTGATATGTGTGGCTGCTTGACGAGCTCAAAAATCGTTTGCTATAAACTTTGATTTGCCAATAGGCCTTCTATTGTCACTATCTGATGTCGACTAAATCCTGGTGAATGCAATTCCTGTTTTGGAGGTTTGTTAGTAATGGCTAAACGTTGCGAAGTTTGTGGCAAAGGGCCTCAGTTCGGCAATAATGTTTCTCATGCGAATAACCGCACCCCGCGTCGTTTCAACCCTAATCTGCAATCCATTCGCGTCCAGATTCCACAAGGCGGAGCTAAGCGAATGAAGGTTTGCACCAGTTGCATTAAGGGCGGTAAGGTCGCAAAAGCGGCTTAATCGATTGCGTCTCTCTTAAAAAGCCGGCGTCGCCTCAGGGTGCGCCGGATTTCTATTTTTTCACTAGTGCTATGGCTTCAATCTCTACTCGTGCATCCCGCGGCAAGCGGGCCGCCTCGACCGTTGCACGCGCCGGAGGTTCACTGCCAAAATACTGAGCGTAGACCTCGTTCATTGGACCAAACTCATCCATGCTTGCGAGGAAAACGGTCGTTTTCACAACCAGCTCAAGCCCACTTCCGGCCGCCTCTAAAACTCCCGCCAGATTCCGCAGCACTTGATCTGTCTGCTCTGAAATTCCACCGGCCACGAATGAACCCGTCGCTGGATCGATGGGAATCTGTCCCGACACGAACACAAAGTCATTTGCCTTTATGGCTTGCGAATATGGGCCAATAGCCTGCGGAGCAGCGGTTGTTTGAATCCTGTCCCTCACGGTCTCGAATGCCTCAATTTTTAAGGGCGAAACAAAGGCGGGATTCTAACAGGAAGGTCAGATATTGCAAAGCTGGTCTACCTTTATGCAACACCCTGCATACGTTCAACGTCCAGTACACCCGGGACTCCCTTAATAGAGTTGATCACCTTGTCGAGATGCTTAACATCAAACACCTCAACTGTCACTTCGATGTGTCCACGTTCATCGTTAGCAACGGATGCACGCGCGTCACGAATACCAGTCTTCATATCTGAGATGGCGCCGGTGATTCCGGCAATCATGCCTGTGCGGTTCTCGGTTATCGCCAAAAGCTTGACTGCATACGCAGTCTTCTCCGGTCGTCCGGCCCATTCGACTTCTACAATTCTTTCCCGGTTCACCATCAGCTGGTTCACGTTCTTACAACGTTTGGTGTGTACCGCGACTCCTTTACCGCGCGTGACATAACCAACGATCTCTTCACCATGAAGCGGATTGCAGCAGCGCGCGCGGGTCACCATTAGATCATCGACACCGCGCACGACGATCGAATCATCGCCCAGGCGGATTAGTCGTTTGACCGCACGAACACCGCTGCGAAGTCTTGAATCCTTCTGCTTGTCTAATTGTTCGAACTGCTCTGGTCCAAGATATTTGGCAATAATATTTCGAGGGATAAGCTTGCCATAGCCGATTGCCGCCAGCAGATCCTCTACTCGCCCGTATCCATACTCCTGCGCTACCCGTTTCATCTCGCCATCGCTATCGGCGAACAGTTTCTTTGCCGAGAGCTGAAATCGCACAGCCTCTTTTTCAAACAACTTTCTGCCAATATCGATTGACTCGGCCCGTTGTTGTTCAGCAACCCAATGGCGTACACGGTTCCGGGCTCGCGAAGTGACTATGAAATTTAACCAGTCGCGTGACGGATGAGAATTTGGCGAGGTAATGATTTCAACCACGTCACCATTTTGAATTTGGGTACGCAGAGGGACCATTCGGCTATTGATTCGGGCCCCGGTACAGGTGTTACCTACCTCCGAGTGAATCATGTACGCGAAATCCACGGGAGTAGCGCCTCTGGGCAATTGAATTACTTTGCCCATAGGCGTAAACGCATAAACGTCCTTCGGATAAAGATCGAGTTTCAGCGAATCCAGAAAATCACGTGAATCCTTGACTTCCTGCGTCCACTCAACCAGCGAACGAAGCGCTTGTAATGCACTGTCGTCGTCATGTGCGCCACGTTTTCCTTCCTTGTACTTCCAGTGCGCGGCCACACCTTCTTCGGCGATGCGGTGCATCTCTTCTGTGCGAATCTGCACTTCAAATGACTGACCACTTGGTCCTATGACAGAGGTGTGGAGTGACTGATAAAGGTTGTCACGGGGCGTGGCAATCCAGTCTTTGATTCTTCCTGGAACTGGTTTCCACGCGTTGTGGATTACTCCGAGCGCTGCGTAACAGTGCCGGATCTCGTTTGGCGTGATTACGCGGGCAGCCACCAGATCGTAAACCTGGTCCAGATTAATCTTTTGTCGTCTGAGTTTCTTCCAAATCGAGTAAAGACGCTTTACGCGACCTTCAACACGAACGAAAGGCACTTCTGCTTCATTCATCTTCTTCTCGATGCGCTCGGTGACTCCGGCAAGGAACGCCTCATTCTCAGTGCGTCGCTTTTCGAGTTGTTCAGTCAGCTCTCGATAGTCGTCGGGATGAAGATGTCGAAAGGCCAGGTCTTCTAATTCACCACGAAGTTTACCCATCCCCAGTCGATGCGCTATGGGGGCGTAGATCTCCATCGTCTCTTCAGCAATACGTTTCCGTTTTTCAACGCTAAGGTATTGCAGCGTACGCATGTTGTGCAGACGGTCGGCGAGTTTGACCAACACAACCCGAACGTCGTCAACCATTGCCAGCAGCATCTTTCGGACGTTTTCAGCCTGCTGTTCCTCACGAGAGATATTGCTGATTTGAGCGATCTTAGTGAGGCCATCGACAAGATGGGCGATCTCTTCTCCAAAATACTTTCGGATGGTTTCGAGATCGACGAGCGTGTCCTCGACGACGTCATGCAGAAGCCCGGTTGCCACCGAGACTTCATCAAGTTTCATATCGGCAAGTATGTTGGCTACTTCAAGGGGATGGACGAGATAAGATTCTCCCGACGCTCGCTTCTGACCCTTATGTTCGCGAGCGGAGAAAAGATAAGCCCGCCGCAACAGATCCAGATCTGCCTGAGGGTGGTTTAACGCGACGTTCTCTACGATCTCTTCGATCCGAATCATGTTGTTCTAAGGCCAGGTTGGCTCTAAGCGCACCCCAATTATAACAAATAGGTGATGTTCGACTTTGAGTCGAGCATCACCTACTGTGAAGGAGACACGTTCTGGATGATCTAGCTGGTTGGTGGAGAAGCCTGTTGCTTAGCAGCTTCCTCGGCCTCTTTCTTCTTCCTGTTCTCTTGACTCAAGGCTTCGGTGCGCTTCTGGGCGACTTCTCGTTGTTTGTCCCACTCGGCCTTCTGCTCGGTCTTTCCATCCATCTCCGCTAACTTGGCAGCTTCGAGAAGAAGGTTTGTTTTGTATGACCAGGCCGACTCGCTATTAGGGTCAAATTTGATCGCGTTTTCAACCTCTTCAAGTCCTCGTCTGACACACTGCTGAGCGGTGTCGAAGTCCTTCTCTTCTTTGGGCTTCTTGTACGAAACAGTCGCCTTAGCACTTTCGACCGTGGTGACTTTGTTCGTTGGAAGGTCAGTGATTTGGAACGAGCAATTCCAATCCTTACTGGCTAAGACGACGTATGCTTCAGATCGCTTGGCGGGATCTATCTGATCATTGTTGGCCCGAGCCAGAATCCATTGTCGCAACTGATCCTCGGCCTTCTGACGTTCGTACAAAAACGCAATTGCTTTATAGGCCTCGTCATTCTGAGGATCGTTCTTCAGGATCTCTTTGTAGGCCTCGATTGCTTGGTTAGCTTTGGCCAGGTTCTCGGGGTTGTTCACACCCGGGCGGTACTGGGCATGGATAGTTCGCGCGATGAAAAGTGGAGCGGTCTTGTTTTCTGGATCAAGCTCGAGGGCTTTTCGGGATCGTTGTTCCGCTTCGACAAAGTTAGATTCTCTATAGGCACGCGCAGCTTCGTTTAGCTCATTCTTCGCCCGAATTCTATTAACCAGGCTGCAGCCGGAACTAGAGACAACAAGAACCGCGAGTGTGATTGCGATTCTAGCTTGAGAAAGTTTCATGTAAGAGTGGCTCCATGATCGAGCAGGAGAATGCGGCGCCATGAGCGCACGGCGCCACTAAACGTCCCGGTCTGAATTACTGAGGCAGATCATCAACTTGAAGTCCCACTGGATTGGCACCTGCTCCCTTGATGGCATCGATTACTTTTACGACTTCACCATAAGGAAGCGACCTGGGAGCTTTCACAAACACAGTTTTTTCAATTCTCTCTTCTTCCGGAATGTTCGATGACGGATCGATTCCCGGCTTATACGCCCGCTGTTCTTTTCGTTGCTGAAAGACCTGCCTCAGTCGCTGACTCAACGTACCGGTATCATTAACCGACCCCATCGAGTCCTGATTCAACCTGAGGGACAGGTCCGGCGCAATCGAGACGACAAGCGTCAGCGGGTTTGGTTTCAGTTGGCTGAGATCTTCATTGGGATCTCGCTGCGTGGGAATATCAGCCTTGAAACGGCTAGGCTTAAGCGGCGTAACCACCATAAAGATGATTAGCAACACCAGCAGCACGTCGATCAACGGAGTAACGTTGATATATGGTTCCGCAGTGTTTCCACTTTTGTTGCTACCACTACCCATTGACATAGCGTTTGCTCCTCAAACTTCGGTTGGAGTTTTGCCGGTTAGGAGGCCGCAGGCGCCTCGGTTGTTGCAGCGCCTTTACCCTTCTTTTTGTCAGCGACTAACCCGATCTTGTCGACGCCCAGCTTTCTCACTTCATTAATCACGTTCACCACTGTGCCGTAACTCACACCGGTGCCGCTCTTGATGTAAACGATCTGACGCTCAGGTTCATTCTTGAGGGGTTCGAGCATCTTTTCGACCTTCTCACGAAAGTCCTTGTTCACATCATTACTGGGATCGCCCGCAAACTCGATTAACACCTTCTGTTTGCCGAGGTAATACTCGCCATCATTAGGAATCGAGATCACGATCGAACTCTCTTTGATGATGTTCTGGTCAACATCAGGATTGAGAGCCTCGCGCGGTATGTTCACCGTAATTCCCTGTTGCAAGAAGGGCGTAACCACCATGAAGATGATCAGCAGCACCAACATAATGTCTACCATCGGCGTGACATTGATTTCGGAGGCAAATCCTCCGCTACCGCCGGCTGACATTCCCATAACAAACCCCTTTCGCCACTCTTACTAGCAAATGTCTCGTGCGACACCGATTGACGTGTCGCACAACAGTCACTTCAGACCCCGACTATGGCTTCAGCTGTCGCGTACGGTTCTTAATGAAGTAGTCAACCAACTCGGATGCCGAGTTGTCCATCTCCACCACGAAGCCATCCACTTTGCCGGTAAAATAATTGAACAGCCACACAGCCGGCACAGCCACAAGTAACCCGAGAGCGGTCGTGAACAGTGCCTCAGAGATACCGCCGGCAACGGCCGAGATACCTGCTGATTCGGCGTTCTTCATACCGCGGAAAGCGTTGATGATGCCGAACACAGTTCCGAACAATCCCACGAAGGGTGCTGTCGAACCGATAGTCGCCAATCCTGACAATCCGCGTTTGAACTCGGCCGTCTTGATGGCGATAGCGCGTTGCAGGGCTCGCTTCGAAGCTTCAATCTCATCACCCGAGATCTCAGAAGACTGCTCGTGCGCTCGAAATTCCTGGAGGCCGCTGCTGACGACCATAGCCAAGTGAGACTTGCGATGCTTGTCGCTGATGTTTATTGCTTCTTCGATGCGATCATTCTTCAGCGCTTGTGCCACTCGTGGAGCGAACTCGCGCGACTGCTTCTTCGCAGCAGAATAGGTCAAGTAACGTTCGACCATGATCGCAATCGAATAGACCGACATGATCAGGAGCACAATAACGACCGAGATAGCCACAGCGCCCATGCTCTTGACCATCGCGGTGATTGAAAAGTGGTCCTGCATCGTATCGCCGGCAGGACTCGCGGCCGCTTCCTGCCATAAGAAAAAGAAGAAACCTAGTGCTTTTGTCCCTAGAAGACTGGTTAGAATAGTCACGGCAACCCCTCCAAAAGTTTTTCTTACATTAATAGATAGCTGGGAACTCGCGCAGAGGAGAGCCCTCTAGAGTCCTCTCCCGCGCTGAACCTCCGCATTATTGAGCCACGAAGTTGTAGGTGATTACGCCCGTCACCTTGACTGGTTGTCCCGATAGTTTTGTCGGTGAAAACCGGGCGCCTCGCGCAGCCGCAACTGATACCGCCTGAAGAAGCGGATGTCCTTTGATGGCTTGCGCTGAGATCACATGGCCGTTTTCATCGATAACAACCTGGACTACGACCGTACCGGAGGCATGTGCCGATTTGGCAATTGCCGGGTAGGCAGGTTTAGGCAGGCTGATCGCCTTACCGTTGAGCACACCACCTGAGATAGGTGCCCTTGGCGGCGTTGGCTGAGGCGGCGGCGGTGGTGGTTCGTCAGCGATTGTGACCTTGGTTGGTCCCGCTACAAGGCCCGTACCTGAACCTGGAGCTACCGGCGCAGTGGCGTTGGAATCTGAAGTGCCGATTACCGTTGTTACGCCTCGACGCACCGGCGGAATGTCGCTAGCTTTCGCAGAAATCTCTTTAGGAACCAATTCAGTTCGCGTTACATCTGCGATCAGTTCCTTGCGAACGTCGACATTCTGCTCAGCTTTAGTGGGCTTAGCAGTTTCCTGCTTTTGCGGCTCGACCTGCTGTTGAGGAATTGGGACCGGAGCCACCAATGTCGTCAACTCAAGATCTTGAGTGTCGAGCTGGGCGACCGTGAACCAAATACTCAACGCCAGGAATGTGATACCCAGCACGGCATAGATCGCGATCGTACCTAGTAGAAACGAGCCCTTCCGCGACAGATCCTGCTTGTGCGAACCAGACTCAACAAGGTTCTCGAACATGTATTTAATCCTCCCTATTCCGGTGCCAAATGGATCAGGGGTGCGAAAACTTTAAAATAGTATTGCGTTCAAACGCCGACGAGCTGCTTGCGCAGGTGTCACAATGTGAAGGGGAAAACCAGCAGCCTCTCTGAGCACTCCCAATAGACTGAAAGGGCCGCTGTGCGAGAAAAAATTCGCCGGCCTGCTCAACAGTCTGCCGCGCAACCAACCATTCGCTTTGCAACGCGGGGTCGACATTTGAGTATTTAATTGGCCAGCAACGGTCGCAGTCTAAGCCGCATTGGTTTGCAAAGTCAAGTGCTCACGCAATCTTGAAAACACGACAACTTGCAGTTGTTGAAGCCTTGCCAAACTCTTAAAGTCGCCCAGCTTGCCGCGGTTGTTTTCCCGCAACTCCAGGTATTGTCTCTCGGGTAGAAGCCTTTGATGTTACGCGCGATCCGCCCTTTTGAGTTCGAGCAGAAACAAGGGTTGCAGCACGATTCGCTGCCTCTAAACGTTGCTCCCACCAGACCATGATCGGACTCGCAATAGCTATCGAAGAGTACGTTCCGAAGATCACGCCGATGAATAACGCGAGCGAAAACGCTCTTAATACTTCTCCACCAAACAGGACCATTGCCAGTACGGAAAGAAACACCAAACCGTTGGTGATGACCGTGCGCGAGAGTGTCTGGTTGATCGCATCGTTAGTAATCTTGTATAGCGATTCTCGCCGGTGCAGACGTCGATTCTCTCGGATCCGATCAAAAACCACGATAGTGTCGTTTACAGAGAAACCGACGAGTGTTAGAAGCGCGGCGATTACTGTCAGACTGACTTCCCATTGAAATATCGAGAAGAACCCGAGCGTGACAAGGACATCGTGGAAAACGGCGATTACAGCTGCGGCACCGTACGTCCATTCAAATCGAAATGCTATATAGACCAACATACCTACAAGCGCGAGTAGCGTGACAGCCACTGCCTTATTACGAAGCTGTGCGCCTGCTACCGCACCAACGGCATCTGTACCGATGATCTTATAGGTAGCTTGCGGGTCAGCCGCTAGGTCAACGTCCGGGGGTGCCTCTTTGCCAAAAGCATTTAGAGCATTTCTCACCCGTGATCGGCCAGCTTCAACTTCTGCTTCCGATTCAACTCCCTCTCCCTCTAACGGAACCTTAATAAGGACTGTGTCATCTCGATCGGTAACCGGTTGAACAATGGCGTTGTTGACTCCCTGAGCTACTAACGCTGCACGAATGTCGTCATCACTGGGCCGCTGTTTGAATCGCGCCGTAACGACGGTGCCCCCCTTGAAGTCGACACCGAGATTAAATGCTGTCGTTCCGTTCGGCTGTTTCCATTGACGAAATACCGCAGAACCCAAGCCCGCCAACATCAGCGCGATTGAGATAGCAATAAACCAGCGTCGACTTGCCAGCCAGTCAAAACGTACGTCTTTGAGAATTTGAAACATAGATAGTTAACCTAGATGCTCAGCGTTTCGACGCGTTGTTTCTTCCGACTTAAGATCCACATAAAGATTGTCTTAGAAACGTAAACAGCGGAGAAGAGATTCACCAACAAACCGATAACGAGCGAAACCGCAAATCCACGTATCGGTCCGGTACCAAATACAAAAAGAAACAGCGACGAGATGATCGTTGTGACGTGAGTATCGATAATTGTCACAAACGCGCGCGCAAAACCGTGCTCCACTGAAGAAGGCACCGTCTTCCCGCTTAGCAGTTCTTCGCGAATACGTTCGAAGATCAAAACATTCGAGTCGACCGCCATACCGATCGTAAGAATGATTCCGGCGATACCCGGTAGCGTTAACGTTGCACCGAAAATGATCAAGCCGGCGATCATTAGCACCATGTTTAGCAGCAACGCCACAACCGCATTGATGCCAGACCCGCGGTAGTAAAGAAGCATGAAGAAAACAACCATCGCCAAACCAACTAACGACGCGCGGACGCCTGCCCTAATCGAGTCGGCACCAAGACTGGGTCCAACAGTGCGTTCTTCGAGATACTCAATAGGTGCAGGAAGAGCGCCGGATCGAAGTGTGATTGCCAAGTCTTCGGCCGACTGTTTGGTGAAACGACCTGAAATCTCTCCCTGATCGAAAATCTGGCTCTTGATATAGGCGATCGACTTGACCTCGTCGTTCAGAACGACACCCATGTATTCGTTGATGTGTGCTCCCGTCCACGCTCCGAATTTTTCTGCACCAGCCTTCTTTAGGGAAAACTGAATCTGATACTCAGTTGTACCGCCACCGGGAGCCGGAACTGCAGCAGCATTTCGTAGATCAGTTCCAGTAACGATTGGTGGAACTTCAACCACGACCCAGCTAGTAGTCTTCGGTTGATTCTGAGCCTGGTCTGCCGGATCACCGCGTTCCTGATACGGCAATACACGACGATTGGCTGGAACCGCGCCGCCACTGTTCAGCGATGCAATAGCGTCCTGTTGAGTGGGATACGTTTGCACGGGAGCGGGACTAGACGCGCTAATTACATGGACCAGTTCCAGTCGCGATTCACCCTTCAGCAACTCTTTTACACGTTCGGGATCTTGAACGCCGGGCATCTGCAGCAGTATCTGGTGAGCCGATTGAGCCCCATGTGTTTGTAGCGTCTTCTCAGAAACGCCCAGCGCATCACTTCGTGTGTCAATGATTTTGAGGGCCTGTGCAGTCGCATCATCTGCTAACTGACGTTGCGCGGCAGAAGTCAAGTTCCATCTCATTACGCCGCCATTTGCCGAATACGCCCAACCGGAATTCTCTCCCAACTCAACCTTCTTCTCGACCGCCTCTCTAATTGCTGCTGTCTTTGAAGGATCATCTGTTTCGAGAATCACGCTATATCCACCAGCGAGTTCTGGCCGAGCGTTCTTCACCGGTAGACCTGCCTCTTTGGCAGCATTGTCCGCCGCAACTGCGTTGTCGCCGGTGAGTCGTTTCAAAAACTCCTCGGTTTTTACT
>DATBMP010000136.1:0-3661 GCA_036554845.1 Pyrinomonadaceae bacterium | reverse complement strand
TCGCTGACCTCCGTTCTCATAATGAAAGGTGAACTGTTCTAGCGAATCAATTCCGAGAAAGGAGAGGATCATGACACCCGGAACTTTCATGCAGCCAACGAAGAACCTCCTAATGGATCCGTTCCGGCTCTTCCCGGCTGTTACTCGAATGTTTGAAGAGCCACTGGCAATGTTCCGCCCCATGCTTCCGCTGGAAGAGAGCTACTGGCCCATCGCAGCGTGGACACCACTCTGCGATGTGTTTGAGACTGACAAAGAGGTCGTCCTCAAATTCGAGTTACCCGAGGTGAAAAAAGAAGACGTTAAGGTGACCATGGACAACAATGTGCTCACTCTCAAAGGCGAGCGGAAATTTGAGAAGGAGACAAATCGCGAGAATTATCATCGCGTCGAGCGGCACTACGGAGAGTTCATGCGGACGTTCAACGTTCCCATGTTCGTCGATGCTGCGAAGATTAACGCCGAATTCAGGGATGGCGTGCTGGTTGTTACGTTACCAAAACGAGAGGAGGCAAAGACTAAGGAGATCGAAGTCAAAGTCAACTGAACCTACCTTGGTTCAGAGGCATAATCAATCGACCGCGGTGATGTCTTTTTGGGACGTCGCCGCGGTCGAATCGTTTACGGCCTTGGTCTCGATCCTAAATTTCAATCAAAAAAATCCAGAAGCTAAGAGGGGCCCGGTAATTGCACCTCAGCCCTGCCGTACCTGGTTACGGCTCTTTTCAAAGAGAAAACCCAAAACTATTGCGGAAGAATTCGCATGCAGCAGGAATATTACAGATGAAACAGACGCTAACAATTGATGGCAACGAAGCCGCCGCTTATGTTGCTTTTCGTACCAACGAAGTCATTGCGATCTATCCAATCACTCCCTCTTCAAATATGGGCGAGTTGGCAGATGCCTGGGCAGCGGCAAACCAGAAGAACATTTGGGGTATGACTCCGGTGGTTCGCGAGATGCAGTCGGAAGGAGGAGCCGCAGGCACCGTACACGGAACATTGCAAGCCGGCTCGCTCACCACAACCTTCACCGCCAGCCAGGGCTTGCTGTTGATGATCCCGAACATGTTTAAGATCGCCGGCGAACAGACCAGCACGGTTTTTCACATCGCCGCTCGCTCGATTGCCACACATGCACTCTCGATCTTTGGTGATCACAGTGACGTGATGGCAGCACGATCCACTGGTTGGGCCATGTTGTTTGCAAACTCTGTCCAGGAGGTGATGGACTTCGCTCTAATTTCTCAAGCGAGCACCCTGGAAGCGCGCGTGCCTTTTCTTCACATCTTCGATGGTTTTCGCACTTCGCACGAAGTGGCCAAGATCCTCGCCCTGTCAGATGAACAGATTCGCGAGATGATGGATGAGAAATTGATCCAGTCGCATCGTTCGCGTGCCTTAACTCCGGACCGTCCCGTGATGCGTGGCACCGCGCAGAATCCCGACGTCTTTTTTC
Source organism: Pyrinomonadaceae bacterium (assembly GCA_036554845.1). Taxonomy (GTDB): domain Bacteria; phylum Acidobacteriota; class Blastocatellia; order Pyrinomonadales; family Pyrinomonadaceae; genus PSRF01. The sequence goes on along the minus strand of DATBMP010000136.1, from coordinate 2,202 downwards.
AATCGCGCGAACGAGCGAATGGGTTCTACCTCCAAACTCCCGCCATCGTGCAGAAGACGATGGATCGTTTTGCAGCACTCACCGGACGACAGTATCGATTGTTTGAATACGTGGGCGCACCAGATGCCGATCGGGTCATCGTAATGATGGGTTCCGGAGCCGAGAGTGCAGAAGAAACCGTATCTGCATTGAATGCTAAAGGTGAGAAAGTCGGCCTGCTCAAGATCAGACTCTTCAGACCGTTTTCGGTTGCGGATTTTGTTGCGGCGTTACCAACTTCGGTGACGAGGATCGCGGCGCTGGATCGCACCAAGGAACCGGGCAGCATCGGCGAGCCTTTGTACCAGGATGTCGTCACTGCCTTGAATGAAGGAATCTCGGGCCTTACCGCGATACCGAAAGTGATAGGTGGGCGCTATGGCCTTTCGTCTAAGGAATTCACGCCGGGGATGGTAAAGGGCATCTTTGACGAATTGAAGAAGCCAGTACCGAAGAACCACTTCAGTGTCGGAATCGAAGACGATCTGACTTTTTCGAGCATCAGCTATGACCGCGAATTTGATATCGAACCTGAGGATCAGATTCGCGCGATCTTCTGGGGACTGGGTGCTGATGGAACCGTCAGTGCGAACAAGAATTCAATCAAGATTATTGGCGAAGAGACGCCGAATTACGCGCAAGGCTACTTCGTCTACGATTCAAAGAAGTCGGGCGCGATTACGGTTTCGCACTTGCGATTCGGACCCGCTCCAATTCACAGCCCATACCTAATTCGTCGCGCTAACTTCATCGCGGTGCATCAGTTCTCTTTTCTCAATCGTTACGATGTTCTCGAAGCGGCTGTCGAAGGGACAACGCTGTTACTTAACAGCCCTTACTCGACAGAAGAGACCTGGGACCAGCTTCCAAGCAAGCTTCAGCGGACCATCATCGAGAAGCGAATCAAAGTGTATGTTGTGAACGCCTCAGCGGTAGCGAAGGAGAGTCAGCTCGGCAATCGCATCAATACCATCATGCAAACCTGCTTCTTCGCAATCAGCGGCGTGGTACCTTCGGACGAAGCAACAGCGAAGATCAAGGATTCAATTCGAAAGACATACGGCAAACGAGGCGAACCAGTTATCAGACAGAACTTCGCTGCTGTCGATGCAGCGTTGGCCCATCTGCACCAACTGACCATTCCTGAAACGGTCACCAGCACTCTCGATATTCCACCAGTAGTCTCGCCCGATGCGCCTGCGTTTGTGCAACAAGTGACTGCGGAGATCATCGCCGGACGCGGTGATGACCTGCCGGTAAGCGCGTTTCCCGAAGACGGAACCTACCCGGTCGGAACGGCGCGTTGGGAAAAACGAAACATCGCGCAGGATGTGCCTGTTTGGGAACCTGATCTTTGTATTGAATGCGGCAAGTGTGTGCTGGTATGTCCACACGCAACCATTCGTGCAAAGGTCTGCAACGAACACGATCTCGCGGCGGCTCCGGCAGGTTTCAAAACAATGCCGGCTAAGTGGAGAGAGTTCCCGGACAAGTTGTACACGATTCAGGTAGCGGTCGAGGACTGCACGGGATGCCGTCTCTGCGTTGAAGTTTGCCCGGCTAAAGACAAGAGCAACGTTTCTCGCAAGGCGCTCAATATGCATCCGCAGTTGCCGATCCGCGAACGTGAACGGGCCAACTGGGACTTCTTCCTTGAGCTGCCAGAGTTCCAAATGAACGGAACGATTGGCCCAGGGTCGGTGAAGAACGTGCAGCTGCTGCAACCACTATTTGAATTCTCTGGAGCTTGTGCGGGTTGCGGGGAAACTCCATACATCAAACTCTTGACCCAACTATTTGGCGACCGCGCCATTATTGCGAACGCAACCGGCTGTTCGAGCATCTACGGTGGGAACCTCCCCACCACTCCATACACAACCAATCCACAGGGACGCGGACCAGCGTGGAGTAATTCGTTGTTTGAAGACAACGCTGAGTTTGGTCTCGGGATGCGGATGGCCCTCGACCATCAGGGCGCCTACGCACGAGACCTTCTGGAAAGGTTACGAACCGTAGTAGGCGATTCGCTAACAAACAGCTTGTTGCGCACCGATCAATCAACCGATGAGGGCATCAATATTCAACGCGAATTGGTCGCTGCTCTGAAAGCCAAACTGAACGGTGGCGGAGAATCTGAAACCAGAGATCTCTTAGGCGTCGCCG
>DATBMP010000133.1:0-4496 GCA_036554845.1 Pyrinomonadaceae bacterium | reverse complement strand
AGGCTTACCGCAAGGGATGCGGCAGAGCCGCCTCAATCGGCAATCGGCAATTGGCAATGGTTTCAACGGACCAATCGGCAATGGTTTCAATCGACATTCGACAATCATCAATAACCCATGGATCAACACAGACATTTAGATGACGAATTAAGCTCGTTACGCGATCGCGTGTTGCTGATGGGGGGCGCTACCGAGCGCGCCCTCGAACGTGCAATGTACGCACTGACAGAGCGAGACAGCGCAGTCGCGCGCGATGTCCTCGATAATGATGATGAAGTGGACCAGCTCGAGGTTGAAGTTGATCGCCAGTGCATCGACATCATTGCTCTTAGGCAACCCGCGGCCCGCGATCTCCGCTTTGTCATCTCCGTTGCGAAGATGGCTCCGGTACTCGAACGGATTGCTGATCACGCCTGCAACATCGCCCGCGCAGCGCTGGATTTGATTAACGAACCCGAACCGAAATCCACTGAGGATGTTCAGCGCATGGCCCAACACGCTTCGGGCATGTTACGGGGTGCGCTCGATGCCTTTACTTCGAGTGATGCGCAACAGGCACGAGAGATCATCGCTCGCGATCAGGAGATCAACGATCTCTACAATCACGTCTTCCGCGAGTTGATTGAACGGATGGTCACGGAACCTGCGACTGCCACTCGCGATGCACGTCTCCTTTTTGTTGCCAAACACCTCGAACGCATTGGCGACTACGTTACCGATATTTGCGAGTTGACGGTCTACATGGCTCAGGCAACTTTTATTAAGCACACGAAGTGAACTAATGGTGCGACCCGTTTTAATAGTTGAGGACGACACAGACATCGCCGAGGGGCTGAAATACAACCTTGAACGAGAGGGGTTGCCGGTTGCTGTTGCGATCACAGGGGAGGATGGTTTAGGGAAAGCCCTGGACGAACGCAACCCGCCAATTCTGATCATCCTGGATGTGATGCTTCCCGGTATGAGTGGACTGGATTTGTGTCGCAGATTGCGGCGAGAGCCCAGCACCAGGCGAACCCCAATCATCATGCTCACCGCGAAAGGGTCCGAAGCCGATCGGGTATCAGGCCTGGACCTGGGAGCAGACGATTACATCACCAAACCCTTCTCTGTTCGTGAACTCGTTGCGCGCGTGCGTGCAGTTCTGAGGCGGGTGGCGGAGGGCACCACAGAAAGCTACGAAGACGACCAGTTGATGATCGATTTCGGCGACATTCGCGTGGTCTGTAACGGGAAGAAAGTAAAACTGACGAACAAGGAATTCACGTTGCTTTCGGTGCTGGCAAAGAGTGCGGATCGCGTCGTTACGCGCCAGCAGTTGTTAGATAATGTCTGGGGTTATAGTTACTATGGCGACGCACGCACATTGGATGTGCACATCCGCAGACTTCGGCAAAAGCTGGAAGAGTGCGGTGATTGTATTGAGACGGTTGTGGGTGTCGGTTATCGCTTCACGGGTTGCGCAAAGCCCTCAGAGACAAAGGCGATCTGATATGGGAGTTGGGCTACCACTTGTCCGAGTAGCAAGCTGACGGTTGCTGAATTGTGTCAAAGCGGACTCTTCTCTTCTTAACTGCCCTGGCCTCACTGGTTGCTATTGTCCTTCTTCTCTCGTCCTTCACAATTCGCGCCGCAATTCTTCTCCTGGCCGGAACAGCCACGGGTTACCTGCTCTGCCGTTCGTTCATCGCCCGACGAAATGAATCAAACTCGGCGACTCTGATAGGGTCGGTCCAACCGGAAGACGAGACTTTCGCACAAGCAAAATTATTCGAAGCCACTATGAGTGGCATGCATGAAGGTCTGTTAGTGGTAGATCGTGACATGCGCGTCGTCGTTTCGAATGAAGCTGCGCGACGACTCTTCAACTCGTCCGCTGCGCCACTTGATTCGCAGAGGCTAACGCAACTGACAAGGAATCCAGCGATCTACTCGGCATTTCTGGATGCGCTTCAAGGAAATGCTCGTTCGGGAGTGAAGGTCGAGACTTTCGTTACCGGCCGCCGAATATTTGATTTGCAGGTGGTTCCACTGACTCCTCGATCAGAAAGTCCAGAAGGGGCGATCGGCATCTTCTTTGACGTGACTCGACTGGAGAAGCTCGAGCGGGTGAGACAGGAATTTCTTTCCAACGTGTCTCATGAATTGCGCACACCGCTCACTGCGATCCTCACGTTCGTCGAGACACTCGAATCCGCACCGACCGACGAAGAGAACAGTAAGAGATTTCTCTCAATCATTCGCAAGAATGCCGCGCGGATGCATAACCTCATCGACGACATTCTCGAACTGAGCGCTATCGAATCAGGGACCGTAAAACTTGATACTCGAGAAGCCGAACTGTCGGCGATGGTAGACGATGTTCTTGCCTCGCTTGAGTCGCAGGCAGCATCACGTCGCGTAACGTTAACCAATAACGTGGAGCTGGGCACGATAGTCCATGTCGATCCAACTCGGCTCGAACAGATGTTGACCAACTTGATCGAAAACGCGATCAAGTTCAATCGCGAGGGCGGCAGCGTTGTGGTGAAGTTCGAAGAAGATGAAGATCAAAGCCGCATTTTGGTGGAAGACACCGGCGAAGGAATCCCCGCGCAACATCTTGAACGGCTCTTCGAACGTTTCTATCGAGTTGATCGAGCGCGTTCCCGAGACATGGGCGGGACCGGTTTGGGCCTCGCCATAGTGAAACACCTGGCGCGCGCGCACGGGGGCGAAGTGGGAGTGGAATCCAGAGTGGGTGAGGGAACTATCTTCTCGATTGAATTGCCGCGGAACGGAAAGTTAATCGGCGAGTAGCAATCCATGCTCAGCCGGAGTCTCCTTCGCAAACTGCTGACTCTGAGACATGATCGATTCGGCGAGGATGCGGAGGTTGATTGGCAGTTCAGGAGCTCTTACAGACTTTTTGGTCGGAACCGGATAGTTAGCAAGGAGCGTAGCCTCAGCGCTGCAGAATTCACAAGACTTCAAATGACTGCTAACGAGAGCCGAGACTTCTGCCGAGAGTGCCGCGGTACTAAAAGAGAGCAGTAGTGCAGAAGACGGACAGGCTGACGTTTTTCTAAAGGCGCTTTCGCTCGAAGCTTTCATTTGAATCCCTGAACACCGGAGGCTTCAACAAAGGAACTGTGAGATTTGTTGCTTTCAATTAGTTGCTGACGCGGAAGCACGGGGGCGACATGCTTCACCAACCGGTCGCTGCAGATTTATCACTTTGCACCAGCATAACAATCCCAATCGCTGCCAGTTTCCATAAAATCCCAGAGGCCACTTAAACATTTTTCTGAACAAAATGGCACTTTCTGTCATTTTGCAAAAACATGTTGCTCGTTCTTTAAAATCTTGCTACCATGCCCTCGCGTTAAGTCAAGGAGCTCCCGCTCTTTGACCTCTCTTTCCAGGAGCGCCCCCCTGATTCCGAGTAAACCGGGCAAAAACCACACATAAACAAACATGAAGAGCCCTAACGCTCACGCGCTAAGAGTTCATTCTTAATCTCCAGACAGGGTAACGACCCGGAACGCTTCACCCGCCGGACCATTTGTGGCAGCAAGGCCCCGGTAACAAAAGCAGACCGAAACAATACGACTAGCCGCTATCCCGCTTCGGCGTGCCAGAAACGCCCGAAATCGAAGCAAAGAAACCCAAACCCGTGAAATCCCTAAGTCAGGAAGTCGATAAGGAAATCCAGCCACAAGCCGCTGAACAGCAGCCACCGCCGCGTGTTCGTCGAAACCCGGAAAGGGCTTCGAAGAGTGGTAAGTGGGTGGAGAGTCTTCGTAGTTCCGATGTCTCACGCTTGTGGATGGAGCTCCACAGAATCGTCTCACACCATCCGTTAGTGCGCGCTTCGCGAAGTGCCGGACTGCTTGTTGAAGAAGGTGGTTCCAGCGCTTACTCGGATCTGACGCAGGAGCTTTTTGTCCAGCTTCTCAGCAAGAATCGTTTCGAGCACTATCTCGAAACAGAGATGACTGATTACGAGATCGAATGTGAAATCAGCCAGATCGAACTTACTAATCTGCTCACTGCAGAACTGCGCAAAAGACATCCGGAAAGCTATCGATTGGCCCGACGTATTTCGACTTTAATCCAATCGAGCTCTAACTTCCGCCGATTTGATACGAGTGGCACTGGGGACGAGCCGCATCGAAGACTCGCCGATCGAGTTTATGGTTTGAGTGAATGGGCCGATGACAAACGTCGGCGCGATTCGCATGATCTTGAGCAACGCGTGCAGATCATTCCGGTTCGGGCGCGTGACACCAGAATGGTCGGATGCACCGGTGATTCACAGGTCGTGATTAGCAATTCCGATTTGGAAGATCTGATTGTGTCGGTGCTGGATGCAGTCGATTCGCCGGCTGACGTCCGTACACTTCGCAGTTTAGTGATGTCGCGACTGCCGGTGATGGACATCTACCTGGTTCCGCTGGACACAGACGACAACGACGGCGAGGGAAACCATTTTGAGCCGGTTGACAAGCGCGAGA
>DATBMP010000132.1:0-2348 GCA_036554845.1 Pyrinomonadaceae bacterium | reverse complement strand
AGGCTTACCGCAAGGGTGCGGCCGAGTCGGTACTCCAAAAGACTTTTTTGTGCAAAGCGGTGCTCATCACCGAGCTGAAGCCCGGGTGTGAATGAGATGTGTCCGGGCTCGTTCTTACCCCGAGCGCCGCTGCGAACGTTTCTTGCAATGCGCTTCACGACACGCTCACCAAAAAACAGATCGACAATCGACAATAAAATCGCTTCGCTTGACGATTGAGCAACACGCCTCTACACTGAAACTTGCTAAAAATTCTCCAATTTTTCCAACCTTTGACGCTAAGGATCGACAAGGATCCCGCGTCTTAAACTGACAATTTCTCGTATGCCACAAGGTCCTTTCAACACACTGCAAACCTTCGACTTCGGGTCCGGAAAGCAAGGGCAGTTTCACTCGCTGCCGCAACTTGAGAAGGATGGAGTTGGGCGCATCTCTCGATTGCCAGTAAGTATTCGCATCGTGCTGGAATCTGTCCTGCGCAACTGTGACGGGAAAAAGATCGCGCAAGAGAACGTGCGTAATCTTGCTAACTGGCAACCTAACAGTGAACGCACGGCGGAAATTCCATTTGTTGTCGCGCGTGTGTTACTTCAGGACTTTACAGGCGTGCCGTTGTTGGTCGATCTGGCAGCGATGCGATCTGCAGTTGCGGACCTGGGAAAGAACACCGGCATCATCGAGCCGTTGGTTCCAGTCGATTTGGTTATCGATCACTCGGTCCAGGTTGACTTCTCGAGTACCAGAGATGCATTCGAGAAGAACATCGAGGTTGAATTCCGACGCAATAACTCTCGTTACCAATTTCTAAAATGGGGCACTCAAGCCTTCGACGGTTTTCGCGTCATTCCACCAGGGATCGGCATCTGCCATCAGGTTAATCTCGAATACCTTGCCAAAGGTGTGTGGCAACGCAATGACGTTTACTTTCCCGACACACTGGTCGGTACCGATTCGCACACGACCATGATTAATGGATTGGGAATTGTAGGTTGGGGTGTTGGCGGAATCGAAGCTGAGGCCGCGATGTTGGGCCAACCGGTTTACATGCTTACTCCTGACGTTGTTGGCGTCCATCTGAACGGTAGTCTACGCGAAGGAGTAACTGCGACTGACCTGGTTCTGCGTGTCACTGAAATGCTTCGTAAAGCGAAGGTGGTCGGGAAGTTTGTCGAGTTCCACGGCGATGGAGCCGCTAGTTTATCGGTGACCGATCGGGCAACCATAGCCAACATGGCACCCGAGTACGGCGCGACCATGGGCTTCTTCCCGACGGACGAGGCGACGTTGGTCTATCTCGAGGCGACTGGACGCACGGCTGAAGAAGTAGATGCAGTTCGCAGTTACTACACTGCTCAGCAGATGTTTGGCATTCCACGAAAGGGCCAGTGCGATTACACCACGGTGCTTGATCTGGAACTCAATTCAATTCAGCCAAGTGTTGCCGGTCCAAAGAGACCACAGGACCGGATCGAACTACCTCAGTTGCGCGATCAATTTCAAACCCTGCTACGAAAGCCGATTACGGAAGGTGGTTACGGCAAATCTGAAGAGGAAGCGAACGCGAGATACTTCACGCGAATCGGAACTTTTGACGTCACCAGGGCCAAGCTCGGTGGTGGTGGTGAACAAAGACCGGCTACGGTTCCGGTTTCTATTGCCGGCGGTGGTCTTTCGACGCCGGCGAATACCAGCGTGTGGACCGAAACTGAGATGGTCAACAATCGACCTACTCCGGATCGTGTAGAAGAAGTTATCCCCGAAGAGTTTCCTTATGCAGAAGTGGATTTGGGCCATGGTGACGTTCTGATCGCGGCGATTACGTCCTGCACCAACACATCGAATCCCAGCGTGATGCTCGCGGCAGGACTTTTGGCCCAGAAGGCAGTCAAGCTCGGGTTGAAGACGAGACCAGCGGTCAAAACCTCTCTGGCTCCAGGATCGAGAGTGGTCACGGATTATTTAGAGAAGACCGGACTGCAACAGTATTTGAACCAACTCGGTTTCAATTTAGTCGGATACGGCTGTACGACTTGTATAGGTAACTCGGGCCCGCTCGATCCGAGTATCGAGCAGGTGGTAATCGAGCATGATCTAATCGGCGCGAGTGTGCTCTCCGGCAATCGCAATTTCGAGGCCCGCGTTCATCAGAGTATTAAGGCAAATTTCCTGATGAGCCCACCGTTGGTTGTCGCTTTTGCGCTTGCCGGTCGCGTCGATATTGATCTTTCGAAAGAACCATTGGGCCTGGGTAGCGAGGGCCAGGAGGTTTACCTCAAGCAGATCTGGCCCACGCTGGAAGAGGTAGGTGCGCTATTACGCACGGCGTTCGACGCTGAAACCTATCGACG
>DATBMP010000129.1:0-4272 GCA_036554845.1 Pyrinomonadaceae bacterium | reverse complement strand
CGGCTCTGATCAAGCGCCTGGGTCAGTGCGGACTCAGATACCGTGGTGGATGAATCGTCCTGGGTTATCGCGTTCTCAACAACTGGACTTTGATCAAGCGCCTGGGTGAGCGCAGATTCTGATACCGCGATGGAAGAATCTTCTGATCGCGTTTCAGCGTTTTCGGAAACGTTTGTGTGATTGGGTTCCTGGGTTACCGGGAATTCCGACAATGCCATCGTCCGGTCAAGCGCCTGAGTCATGGCGCTTTCCGAAACATTGTTCGTGGAAAGCTCTTCAGTTTTCGCACCGATTGAGCTTCCGCATTGGGGACAAAAAAACGCGCGTTCACGAATGGACGCGCCGCAGTTTGCACATCGCCGGGCAATTTGGGGATCAGACATATGAAGCGGGCTTTTTGAGTCGGTTCAGATTAGGGTCGTCAGGTTGCTCGGTTTAATAAATAAGGCCTCCGGTTGTAATGTCGAGGTTGTTGACGTTTGGAGTTTCAACTTCTATTCAGAACTTCGGGTTGTCGTTATCGTACGGCAACATTGGAATCACTCAAACTTCCAACCCCAGATCATCCGAAATCCGAGATCCGAATTCCAATTTCCAGAACCTTACACCCGATGCATCGCATTAAACAGGTCCTCTCTCTGCGCATAAATACGCACACCCAACTTCTCCCCTTCCAGTCTTAATCGTTCCTTCAACTCTGCAGTACTCTCACTGCTGCGTGACGTGTCGGCAATGATGACCATCGCAAACTTCCCCTGAACCACTGTTTGATTGATGTCGACGATGCTCACGTCTGCTTCCGCGAGAATCTGGGAAACGGCGGCGACGATCCCGGGATGGTCCACACCAAAAACCGAAATCACCATTCTGTCCGATGAACCTTCACGACTTTCGGATGAGAAGCTGCGGCTGGTTGAGGCGGAATAACCGGAGCCATTTGTGGTGAGGAACGGTTCAACTTCTCGGTAGATGTCTGTGACGAGTTGTTCGACGTCTCGATCTTCCGTGCTCGTTCCCAACCGGTCGTAGACAGCGCGAGTGATTCGGTAGATCAGATCTTCATTTGACATAGGCTGGGTTGTCAGTAGTCCGTTGTCAGTTGTATTTACGGTCTTCAGTCTTAGTTCGTGTCGTGTAATTTGATTCGTGGATTGTTTCCGGTGACTTGTATAAGCGCACGATCCACAAAAGAAAAACACTAAGTCGGGCCAATGACTACTAACTGCCGACTGCTGACCACTGACAACTGACTACTAACTGTAACTACCATTATCCCGCGCCAGCCGAATCGCCGCTTCCCGCATTTCATCCGAAGCCGTCTCGCTGATATCAACTCGATCGACGATGCCCACGACTGCCGCCTCAATCGACATGTCCTGGTTACCGATTGCCGACCGGGCTGCCTTTCCATAGGCACACATCACCATCTCACCAGCTCCGGCTCCTAATCGATCCGCCACGACCACTATATTTCGTGTTGGTTCTTTATCGAGATCGTAAGGATGGACAATCAGAAAACGAACGCCTTCTAGATCCGGCGTCTTCTTGGTGGACCAAACTGTTCCGACCACTCTAGCTAAAAACATGTCGTTCGATGTCGACTAGACTTTTGCAAAGACCTCGGCCGGTTCTCCAATGTCGCGGGCTGCCGGCGTGATAATCGTTCGCGCGTTGACGTAAATCTTCTGTCCCTTCTGAATCGCTCGCTTCACATCGTCCTCGCTGACAAAATCGGTGGCCGTGCGCCCATTCGCTGAAGCAGAGCTCGATTCAACTTGAGTCTTCGGCGCCTCGGGAACTACGTCGCGTCTGGTAGCGGACGGAGCGTCGGTTGAGCTTTCAGGTCCCGAGTACATGCTGCCTGCCTCGGGTTCAGCCGCACGGACTGGACCACTAGACGAAGCGCCTGTTTCTTCGCCCACGCGTCCAGCCAGAAAGCGATCCACAATCGCTGCGATCTCTTTCCGATCTATCTTCCCGCCGGCAACGGGTTGCGAACTCGGCGTTTGAATCACCGTGGCTTGCCCACTGACAGGTTGAGCGGCCGCAGCCGGACGCACACTCTTAACGGGTCTCGTCTCAAAAGCCACCCGCTTAATGTCCATCAAGTGTAGTGGCGAGACATTGTCCGAAGTCACATTGCCACCCCATGAACCGCAACCCAGTGTCATTGAGGGGGGCAGCGCAGTCGAAAACCCGATCGCGCCGTGTGTGGTCGGAGTATTAACTGTTACGCGTGATGCCGGCATCTCTGCTCCAAATCTCACTGCTGCTTCGCGCGAACGCGTGTGGATACCGGCAGTGTGGCCCATGCCGCCGTAACTCAATACTTCGTGGCTCCGCGCGGCGCCTTGCGACAACCCGTCAGCCACATAGAACGCAAGGATCGGAGACAACTTTTCCATCGAAAGTGGAAAGTCGCGTCCCACTCCCGCTACATCTGCCATCAAACAACGTGTGCCAGGCGGAACTGAGAGACCTGCCATGCGCGCAATCACTTCTACTGATTTGCCAACGATTGCCGGGTTCAGTGAACGCTGTGGAGTGGCGACTACCTTTCCTAACTGTTCGGCTTCGGCAGTCGACAAAAAATGTGCGCCTTGCAGCTTGAACTGTTCGCGCACCGCTTGCTCGATCGGTGCATCGCAAACAACTGCCTGTTCAGACGCGCAGATGGTGCCGTTGTCAAAACACTTTCCGGTGAGAATGTCTTGTACTGCCTTTGGCACGTTTGCTGATCGTTCCACGAACACGGGAACGTTCCCTGGGCCAACTCCGAACGCCGGTTTACCCGATGAGTAAGCTGCGCGCACCAACCCGATTCCTCCGGTCGCGAGAATCACGGCGGTTTGCTTGTGCTTCATCAAGGCTTCCGTACCTTCGATTGTCGCGGTCGTCATGCAGGCAATGGCATCTGCGGGAAGACCTTCCTTCACCGCTGCTTCACGCATCACCCGAACTGTCTCGTTGATACAGCGTGCCGCAGACGGATGGGGCGAAAGTACGATCGCGTTTCGTGACTTTATGGCAATCAGGACTTTGAAGATTGCTGTGGAGGTTGGATTGGTGGAAGGAATGATGCCTGCTACAACGCCGCGAGGGCTCGCGATCTCAACGACGTCCTTAGACTCAGATACAACGCCGACGGTTCGCAAGGTCCGAAAGTAGTTCCAAACATCTTCGGCAGCGAAACGGTTCTTTTCCTGCTTGTCAGCGGGAACACCAAAGCCGGTCTCTTCAACGGCTATGGCGCCAAGGCGGGCGGATTCTCTTAAGGCAGCCTGGGCCATTGCCCCACAGATACGATCGATTTTTGCCTGGTCGAAACGAGCTAATTCGGTCTGGGCCTTGTGTGCAGCTTCAACAAAATCTCTCGCCTGCTGTACCGAAACAAGGTCCTTATCTGCTGACATAACTACCTCCGATAGGAGATTGCCGATTGTCGATTGACGATTTGTGGTAGTCGCTACTCAATTTCGAGAAAGATTGGATCGAATTGGCTGCGCTGGAAACCCGCTTACTTACCCCTGCAATTCGTCAATCATCAATCGTCAATCGCAAATCTCACCTTTGCCTTTCCTTATTCACCTCTCGAGCACCTGCCTGCAACGATCGTCCTTCGCCCTGACTCAATTGTCCGCGAGCTCCTCCACCTTGAAGAGATCGTTCGTCCGGACTTAGACCAGTTTTTCCGTCGACAGGTAATACACGTTCGACCTCTGCGTGAGGCCTGGGGATGACGTGCACGCTGATCAACTCTCCAACTCGACGTGCGGCAGCAGCACCCGCGTCAGTTGCAGCCTTAACCGCACCGACATCACCACGCACAAAAATCGTTACGTAGCCTGCGCCGATATATTCTTTTCCGAGCAACTGAACATTGGCCGCTTTGACCATCGCGTCAGCAGCTTCAACGGCTCCGACGAAACCCTTAGTTTCCACCATTCCCAGTGCTTCTAGGGGCATTCCGGTATCCTCACTTTTCTGATTGTAGGAATTAAAGTCGATTGATTTCGGTAACGCGGCCAACGTATCACCGCGAGGCAGAAGAATCAAGAGAGGTAGCAATTGGAAGGTGTGGGTGGTCAGGGATCAGGGATCAGTGGTCAGTTGCGGTTTGCACAAAAAGTCCTTTTTGGAGTTACGGCTCTGCCGCACCCTTGCGGTAAGCCTGCGGCTTACCGCACCTTCATATATTTTGATCGAGGCTATGCCTCAAAGATGTGAGAGTTTAGGCAGAGCCTGATAGTCAAGTTGACTAACGGTAAGCCG
>DATBMP010000118.1:0-20932 GCA_036554845.1 Pyrinomonadaceae bacterium | reverse complement strand
AGATGTTGATGTGGTGAACGAGGTGAAACGTCTAACCGGCGGTGGTGCCGATGTAGCGATTGAAGCACTCGGAACGCAACAGACATTTGAAAGTGGGTTGCGCAGCTTACGAGCAGCCGGAACACTTTCGAGTTTGGGTGTCTACTCGGGAAAACTTCAAGTTCCTTACGACGCGTTTGCTGCCGGCCTTGGCGACTACAGAATCATCACCACGCTTTGCCCAGGCGGCAAAGAACGAATGCGCAGGTTGATGGAAGTCGTAAAGTATGGTCGGGTTGATCTGACACCGCTGCTGACGCACACGTTTACACTCGACAACATTGGTGAAGGGTATCAACTCTTCGGCGAACGAATGGACAATGTGCTGAAAGTCGCGATCAGACCTTGAACCAAGTCTTCATAGGCCCTATAAATCCTTCAGATCTCATTAAGACAGGTCACGTAACGGATGAAAATACTAATTGGCTACGACGGTTCAGAGAGCTCCGATGAGGCGCTAAAGGATTTGCGAGTGGCAGGCTTGCCCGACTCGGTCGATGCACGGTTAGTGACGATCGCAGATGTATTCGTGCCTCCACCGATTACGGCCGCTGACGACATGTTTCCAATGCAAGTTCCGCCGGGCGTGCGCCGTGCGCATGAACGGGCCGAACAGAAACTGGCCGAAGCAGCCAGGTTGGCGACGCAAGCGAGCGAGAAACTAAAGTCGTATTTCCCCAAATGGAAGCTGCAACACGAAGCCCTCGCTGACTCGCCCGCCTGGGCCATCGTCAGAATTGCGGACGAGTGGCGTCCCAATCTGATCGTCGTCGGTGCCCATGGCCATTCGGTTTTGGGTGGACGACTGATACTCGGTAGCGTTTCGCAGCGAGTGCTCTACGAGGCGAACGCATCGGTTCGCGTTGCGCGCGGGGGCAAAGGCAGTAGTGATTCAGTCATTCGAATCATTGTCGGTCTGGATGGATCACCCCACTCGCATGCGGCGGTCGATGCAGTATCGCAAAGGCAGTGGCCCAAAGGAACTGCGGTGCGATTGGTCTCCGTGGTCGATACGATAATGGCTGTCAGTGCAGATCCATCAGACCAATCCGTTCTTAGCTGGCTCGAGGTTGATGATGACGAGAAGTCGGAGAAGGTACGCAGGCTGTTCGAACCGTTGGCTGAGAAGCTGCGGGCGGCGGGCCTCGATACTTCCGTGGTTATCCGCCGTGGCAAACCCAAAGACGAGCTGGTGGAAGAAGCCACACGTTGGAATGCGGACAACATCTTTCTCGGGGCAAAGGGAATGAGGGGTATCGAGCGTTTGTTGCTGGGCAGTGTGTCTGCGGCAGTCGCAGCAAGCGCTCCATGCTCCGTTGAAGTAATCCGTCCATAACTCAAGGGCCGATAATTGACCAGGACAGGATAAGCCCGATACCTGCGCAATCTTCCTCACGATTTTGGGCAAATCCCCGCCATCAATTCCTTACGGCGTCAAAATCAAGCCAAATCACACGGCACACACGTTGCACTTCTGACGTCGGTAAGCTGTAAGCGCGACACACCATTGGAATGCTCAACGCGTTTCCGGCGAAGTAAAAGACGATGTCACGGTCACTTGATGGCAGTCGATACTGAAAACAGGAGTTAACCCACCTGGGCCCAAAAATGAAACTCATAAACCGAATTCTCTGTCCTACCGATTTGTCGCCTGAAACCGATCAGGCGCTGCGTTACTCGTTGGCATTGGCAGAGGCCAATGAAGCTGAGCTGGTTGTCTGCTACTGCGCGCAGCCTGGCGAACTTCAGGCGGCGCCTGAGTTAGCTGGGTCAGGAAACGGCGAGGTACAGCATAAGATTCAAAAGCTTTTCGACGGATCGTTGCATCGATTCCTGGCCGGTAAATCAGAACCATCTCTCGAGTGGAAAGGATTGGTCATTGAGGGAGAGGACGTCGGAGATGCGATAGCCGATGCCGCCGCAACACAGGGCATCGATCTCATCGTCATGCGTTCGCGTCGGCGACCCCATCGTGCAGCTTTACTGGGTTCGACAGCGGAATCAGTCTGTCGCACTGCGCCGTGTCCGGTACTGGTCACGCACAGTGACGAACGTGAATGGGTTGACAAGGAGGATATTCAGCTGGCGATCAAGAGGATCCTTGTTGCTTACGATTTTTCAGATTACTCGGAGTTGGCATTGAGATATGGGATAGCCCTCGCCCAGGAGCATCAAGCTGAATTGCACTTGCTGCACGTCCTGCCACCAAAATCGATCAGTGAACCTGAGATTGCCTGGTATCCGCCAAGCAAAGAGACTGCCTACCATCAGGCAGCGAGACGATTGCAGAAGGCGATTCCTTCAGAGGTTTCGTTGTGGTGCAACGTCAAGCACGCGGTTGGCGAAGGACGTCCTTATCGCGAGGTCTTACATTACGCCGAAAAGAACGAGATCGATCTGATCAGTATCGGCGCCCACGGTGCAGGTTTTGGTATGAGGGCCCTTTTCGGTTCGAACGTCGATCGAGTTTTGCGGCAGGCACCGTGTCCGGTACTCGTAGCTCGACCTTTGAAACCGGCGGATAGGACTGATAGGGCGGACAGGACCGATAGGAATTGGACAAATAGTACGAATAGGTCCTATACGATAGGTCCCACATGATAGGTCCTATATGTCTTATTGATCCTATTCCTATCAGTCCTATAGGTCCTATTGCCAGATCTCTGGCATCGACCGGGAATCAGCCTGATCGCGCGTCGCGTTGCTTCACCCCAGGATAGCTGGTTACTCTAAGGTTAGTTGATAAATCCTTAGCTTGAATCTAACCTCAACTAACCTCATGAAAAATGAACCACTCATCGCTCCTCACGGCGGTTACCGCAAACTCAAATCATTTCAACAGGCCGAAATCATCTATGACGCTACGGTCAAGTTCTGTGATCGCTTTATTGATAAGCGTTCGCGGACACACGACCAGATGGTGCAGGCAGCACGTAGCGGTCGTCAGAACATCGGCGAAGGTAGTCAGGCATCAGGCACATCAAAAAAGTTTGAGTTGAAACTAGTGGGAGTAGCTCGCTCCAGCCTCGAAGAACTGCTACTCGACTATCAAGACTTTCTTCGGCAGCGTGGATTGGTACTCTGGGACAAGAACCATCCTATGGCACAAGTTGTACGTGGATTTGCGTACGAGCAGAATCGAACCTACGCAACTTATTCAAACAATGTAGAGAAAGCACCCGCAGAGATTGCGGCGAATACGATTATCTGTCTGCTCCACCAAACAAATTACCTGCTGGATCGACAACTTAGCCAACTTGAAGAAGCCTTTGTCGAAGAGGGTGGGTTTACAGAGCGCCTTTATCGAGTTCGAACTGCTGCGAGGAAGAGGAAGGACCGATAGGTCCTATTGGACTTATAGGACTTATAGGAATAGGACCAATAAGACCGATGGGACTTATAGGAATAGGACCAATAAGACCGATAGGACCTATCGGTATTGGTCCTATTTGTCTTATTCGTCCTACTCCTAATGGTCCAATAGGTCCTATAGGACCTATTGCTTCCTTGGATGACACTCTACGCATTGAAATGGCGAGAGGTCACCCAGATTCACCGGGTGGCGAAAAGGCTGGTTTGCTTTGTGGCAGGTCTCACACTTGCGGTCCTCTAACCCACCAAGATCCACCGGGTGCTGGAAATTTTGAGTACCTAAACCAGCAGCTGGTTTGGCTGAGTCACTCAACATCGTGTGACAGATATTACAGTCGTTTCGGATTATCTTCCCGGTGTTACTCACGTGCTCGCCATCGTGACAACGAAAACATCCCGTGAAGTAGAAGTGACCAATGTTGTTCGGATGCGTTTGCCAATCCGTCTTCATCTCAGGAAAGGTATAGGTCTGAAAGATCCGCTGGATTTCGCTGGTAGCTGCCTTTAACTCATTGTTTCTCGTGTTGTAGATCTCCCCGTAGTTAGTCTTGTAGAACTGGTCCAGTCCGGCAGCAATTGCCTGCAGCGCTTCGGGTTCCGTGCTGTACGACTTTGTCAGCACTTCGATCGCCTGGCGCTTCAAATACGGTAACGAGGGATCCAGCTTACCCGCCGCAAACGACTGGTTCACTGCCAAATCGGGCGGGATATAGACATGCGCCGGGCGATTGTGACAATCAACACAGTCCATTTTCCGCCTCGGTGCAGTTGCAATCTGTTCCGCAGATAACGGCCGGGTGCGATCGTAATACTCGGTGATATTCCCCTCTCGATCCTTAATCCGAACCCACGGAATCGTCTGACGCTGCTCATCCACAGGGATGTAGGTCACTTCATTGGCGATATTCATGTGCCAGTGTATGCCGGCAACTACACCAGTCGCCGGACTACCACCGCCGACATTAATCAACATCCTCGTCTGCCGCAGAGTGTTCTTCTCGTCGTATCCGTAATGATTAAAAACTTTCAGCTGCGCGCCAAAGAATTTCTCGGGCCAATGGCATTGCTCACAAGTTTCCGGCGCCGGACGAAGGTTATGGACCGGTGTGGTGATGGGGCGCGGAAACTTGTTGAAAGCAACTGAATAAAGCTGATAAGCACCGGAGAGTTTGGAGCGGACATACCAGCCCGCACCTGGCCCAACGTGACAGTCCACACAACGGACTCGGGCGTGCGGCGATGCTTGATACGATACAAACTCCGGCTTCATCGGAGTATGGCAAGACGCGCCGCAGAAAGTTACTGACTCGGTGTATTCATACGCCCGGTAGCTACCAAAGGCACTCGCGGAGATAAACAGAAAGGTAACCAGCAAGAAGGCGAAGAACGCGCGTCGTGCGCGTGGATCGTTAAGATCCAGTTTGGGGTACTCTGCTACTTCCCAATCAGCATCCTTCCGGCGACGACGTCGTTCCAGCGTAACGCCAAGAATCACAACGAAGATCCCGAAGACCAGGATTGAGGGAAATACTATGTACGTGAAAATGCCAAGATAAGGGTTCTCAACTTGACCTGTTATCTCGATTAGAAAAAGCAGAATGACACTCGTCAGGCTGGCAACAGCAATTGCAGCGCCCACAAAGCTAATGTAGTTGCGAAATAGACTCGGTGCCTTAACAGTTGGTTTGCTGTCTTCAGTCATACGATTTCAGTCCACGTTGGATATCGGAGTTATCAGGATTGTGCGAAGAAACAGGTTCGTTAATCTGCCTGAATGCTGGCCGGGGGAGTATCAGGCTCGGCTTCACCTTTGTCTTGAGGGTGTTCTTTCGTTAATTCGTAGGCCAATTCGTGCTCTTCTCTAAAAGCATCTTCGGATATTCGGCCGTCATAGAAAGCCCAGTTAACTGGATAGACATCCGGATCAAATATCACGTGGTAGAAATGCCAAACGATGATTGCCAGAGTAGCCAGGATCGCCTCATAAAGATGGATGGCCAACGCAACATCGATCGTCCAGCGAGGTAGAAAACCAAACCACCCAATCTTGAACCAGATCATCAGGCCGGTAAGACCCATGATGATCGTGCCCCAAACAACAGCCCAGTATTCTGCCTTCTCGGCGTAGCCAAAACGCGCAATCTTTGGTCGTGCTCTACTGATGCCCAGGTAATAGCCGAAGTTTTGTATGACGTCGCGAACGTCTTTAGCCGTCGGCGCCATGTCGCGTACCCATTCACGACCCTCTTTAGTCAGCGCGAGATAAGCGATGTGATAGAGACCAACAGCCAGCATCACTACCGCCGCTACTCGATGGATTAGCCGGCGAAGAAATTCGTTTCCACCAAGCAACCAAGCCAACCACGAATCCGGGTACTGAAGTGCAAAGCCACTCAAGACCAGCGCGATAAAACTCGTCAGCAGTAACCAGTGCTGTATTCGCTGCCTACGTGTTAACCGTAGCACCGTTCGCTGCTCGCGCCGTCGCTTGTCCGCCGCTTTCTTGCGCCAGATCAACAGGTTATGAATCGCCATGCCGCCGATTGTGAAAACAATTAGTGGCACGTAGATCCTTCTCACCCAGGTGGTGCCAATAACTCCCAGATCCTCTCCCGAAGTTGTGTCGGCGGTGGTAACGGCAACGAGGTGAATCTTGCCGCGGGTGAAGTTTTCTCCTGCACCCACGTGACACTGGCCACACGTTTGGGCCAGGTTGGCCGAGTGGATCATTGAGCGACTATCACTGGATGGCAGGATGTTGTGGACGCCATGGCAACTGGCACAATCCGCAACAATTTTCGAGCCCAGTTTTGAAGCCAAGCCATGATAACTGTCCTGGTAGCTGGCAACGCGTCCGGATGCCACCCCAAACTCCCTTGCCAATGCGACCCCTTCGTGACATTGAGCGCAAGAGCCAGTCGCCAGCGAAGCAGACGTGGTGGAATCTTTAGGATTCAGAATGCTGTGAATACCGTGGCAATCGGTGCAACTCGGTGAGCGTGAAACTCCGCGAGCAACAGCTTCGCCGTGAACGCTTTGGTTAAACTCATCCGCCTCGGATCGATGACACTGACCGCAGGTGTTAGGAATTTGGACCTTGGCGATTGATGAAAGGGGATCAGAGGCCGCGCGAATGTCATGACTCTTGTGGCAGTCAGTACACACTGCTGCCGAAACATTGCCGCGAGAGATTGCTTTTGCGTGCACGCTTTCACGATAAGAGAGGAAGGGTCGATCACTGATGCCGCTTCCTCTCATTACCGATTCATCGCCGTGACAACGTCCGCAGGTCTCGGAGATGTTCTTGCGGTTGATTGTCGACGCGGGATCACTGGCAGGCAGCATTGTCGTCAGGTCGGCGTTTTTGGCATGGCAATCTATGCATGTGGCCGCTTTGCCTTTTCCGCCGTTCTGAATCGATTTTGCATGGAATCCGTTTTCGTAGTCGGAATGAGCGGTGGTGTGAAACTTCGCACCACCCAGGTAAGGCAGTGTCTTGCCCGGACCGTGACAGCCGTTGCATTGAAGCGTGGGTGATGCAACTGGAGAAGCTTCGGGCTCAGGGCTTTGCGGAAGTTGTTTCGCTTCCGGTGAGGCAACAGGAGTCTGAGCTTTGGTCTGGAAAGACCACAGACCAAAAACCAGATCGATGGACCCAATTAGTGCCAAGCCGAGAATTGCAGTTATGAGATAGCGCCTCATGGGAGAGCACTTCAGGACGTTCATATGTGAAAACAATCTGCGCCTTCAGTCGCGAATGATTCGAGGCGCAGCGGATTACAGTTTGAAGGTCCCAGTTTCGCGCTAACCCTTTACCGGTAATTCTGACTCAAGAGCTATTGCGCTGGCGCGGACTCCTTCAGTTGCTTCATGAATACTACAAGTGCCTTTGCCTGGTCGGCGTTTACGCCCTTAGACTCAAACCCTGGCATGTTTGGCGGTTTCTCAGCCTTCTTCCCTTTGAGCACGGCTTCCACCATCTGATCCTCGGTCATGGTGGCGTCAAACTTCTTCTCCGCCTTCTGACCGTGGCAAATTGCACACTTTGCTTTGTAGTACGCCGCAGAATCCGAAGGCTGCACTTCGCCACCCTGTAAGGGAATGGCCACGACTACCGCGGTAAACAGCAGGATCAAACTGATAGACGTACCTACTACTGTTTTCGAATGCTTCACTCTCATAACTGTCTGCCCTTCTACATGACTTACGAGCTCGTTGCTCGTTTTGGGAGAGGCAACTGTTATAAGGGTTCAGCAATGGCCGTGCCCATCATATTCCGGATTGAGAAGGGAAATCTGACTACAAAAACCTGGTTGCGCGAGTTCATTGCGAGCTTTGCCCCGCGACGTGGGAAAGTTTCGCAGGTACGCGCAACCCCTCCATCAAGACGTTTAGCGAGCTGGCCATTAGGGTTCAAGCCAACTAACTCACGCGGCCGCTTTCTTGTGGCAGGCGGTGCACTTTTTCGAGGTTGGCGGCGCCACATCCGTACGAGTCTTGGATACCTCGTCGTGGCAACTCGCGCAGTTGCGATGGAAGGCCTGCTGATTATTCAAAGTGACCAGGGCCGTGCCGCCTTCGAGTTTCACCTCTGGGATCGCCGCTATCAATTTAGGTTTCTCTCCAGTGCGCGCGTGACAATCACGACAGACCGCAACACCAGCAGCACCCTGGTCCTTGGCCCACAGTTCTGCGGTTAACGTCGTGGTACGGTCAGCGGGCCAGGCCGTCTTCAGAGGCGGATGCTTCGCGGCTTCTGCTGCCGGTTGGGCCGTGTGGTGGCACTCGATACAAGCCATCGGACCGGTGCTGTCGACCGTGTAGTTCTTGGTCGTATGATTAATGTGACTGAACGTAACACCTCCAAGCTTTGCTTCAGCCGACAGTTTGTAAACATCCTGGGGCTTTGCTTCCTGGGATCCGGTGGGTGAAGCGTCCCAGAGAACAAAACCCACGCTTGAGAAAAGTAGCAAAAGCACAACAATGATTCTGGTTCTCATTTTTAGATTGCCCTCCTGAAAGTTCCACTAATGGTACACGCTGATCTCAGAAACGCCACGCCGTCCCAGTATGACAGCGCTTACACACGGTAAAGTTATCGCCGCCAAACGCTCTCTTTCCATCGTGACAGGTCTGGCAGCTCAGTGTCTTGCCAGATGCATGATGATTAGCAGGCTCGGGAGAAGTTACCTGTCGCCGCTGCGGTAAACCAGCCCTCACACTATGACAGTCATTGCAGTTTAGCTTTTGAGCGGCGCCGTGTTTAGCGTGGCTGAACCCCATCCTAAACGCTGCTGCTGTTACCGGTGTGCGCGAGTAGCCCCCACGCGAATGACAGGTACCACAGGAAGAAATATCCCGACCACCGGATTGGGCGCGCGGCGTGTGACAGCCATAGCAAGTCGAGTGGGCATTAAATCCTGCAGGTATCGACAGAGCGACGCCACCTCTAGCCGGGCGATGACAAGTGGCACAGCTAACTCCGCCCCTGTTCATGTGTCGAGCATGATCAAAGTTCACACGAAAACTCTTGAGCTGAGGAAATGACTTGACCGCTCCTGTACGCACATCTGTATGGCAGATTGTGCAGATAGGACTTTCGGTATTTGCAAACTGCTGCGCATGACAACCGGCACAAGGCAGGTGTCCGCCTGCGCCCGGCATACTGGGGCGTGGACTACTCTCACGCCGGTGACACAACAGGCAAGGCATACGTGCGTGATTTGGACTGCTGTGAAGGAACTTGGAAAAATCACCGCTCGGCTCCTGCGTCTCTTTACTGGCGCTGAGGAACATGAGGCTAGTCTGCGCATTCGCCTCGGTAGTCCAGCCGCTAGCGATCAGACCGGAGAAAAATGCCAGGAGGAGCACACACTTCAGTGGCGACAACCGCCCCAAACTGTCTCTCATTCTTTCGCTTTCCAGCTTCATTGTTTAGCCGCCGCTTTAGTTGCCTCCAGATGATCAGGCGGCACTGTGTTCTTGCCCAGAATGACGTGACATTTGGTGCACTGAAAATTGGGATTGGT
Source organism: Pyrinomonadaceae bacterium (assembly GCA_036554845.1). GTDB lineage: Bacteria > Acidobacteriota > Blastocatellia > Pyrinomonadales > Pyrinomonadaceae > PSRF01. Next base: position 11,492 of record DATBMP010000118.1, on the reverse strand, counting down.
CTTTTTCTGTTCGACTTCGTAGTTCAAGATCCCTTCGCTACTCGCTTCAATGTGGCACCCTCCGCTGCCGCCGCATGCTTTTACGGAAAGCAACGTCCGTTCGTCGAGCAGGTTCATCACTGCAGGAGTGTGGCAGTCGATGCAACTTGTGGCTGCATGCACGTCAAACTCGTGTCGATATCGTCCGGCACTGCGGCGGGACCACTGTCTGAGCAGCAACCAATCAGTAATTCCCATAGACGCAGCCAACTTGGGATCGTAATCCCGCAACGGCTGCGTGGTCGTTGTAGCTGGAAACTTGTGACAAGCAGCACAGTCGGCAGGCGCAGGCGGTATTCCGGCCTCATCGTTGTGACAACTCGAGCAAGCAGCGTGCGTGGTGGGCGAGGTTTTGAACGAGCCCTTCTTGAGCCAGAAGGCGTCTTCCGCAAGATTTTTTGGTGGCTTAGTTACAAACTCGTCGTCTGACTTCCCTTGTGGTTGGTAAGTCTCGTGGCAAACAGGACAACTCTTTGGTTCGCCTTCCTGGGCAACTTTGTCGGCTCGTGCGCGCAGGGAAACACGTGCAAACGCGATATCCTTCCGCGGCTGTGAAAACAGACTGCCAACGACGTCTACATGCTTGTCATGCGGAAATGCCACTCTGAATTCCGAGACAAATGCCTGGCCTCTCTTCGAGGCAAGAAACGGCTGACCCAGACTCGGAAACGGATGCCGTGCCGTGTTGCGAGGCGTGACGGCAACGTGGCAGTTTGAGCAGATGATCGGAGCGGGTCGTTCACGTGCGAAAAACTGTGTGCGATGGCAATTGAGACAGCTATCGTGTTCGGGAAATTCGGTGATGTCAGGAAACGCCTCATCACCTTCACGCACTTCCTTCCAGTTCTTTGAGGGGAATTTATGACAGGAGTCGCAGGTTAACTTCTGTTGCTCTACATGTGTCAGGTGCGAAAATTTGGAGTAATCAACGCGCGGCTGGCGTGGGCGAGGGGTCGGTCGCGTCGCAGGTCTTCTGGTGGATCGCCTTTGTGGCTGTTGGCTTGGGCCTGATCCAGCACTGCTAGCTCCTGCCTTCCAGCAAAGCCCAGAGAAAGCGAGGATACAGAGCATGGTAACTACCCCCAATGCTCGTCGCTCGAATCGTCGATCAGAAGCGTTACCATCCATGCGTTAACGTGGGATCTCGCCTCAGAAAGCTCAGGCCGCTTCCCTACTCTCGATATCTCTCAGTTTTAAGTAGACCAATCCCGCCAGAAAGAGAATAAAAACCAAAGATACCACGAGACCTTTCCGTCTGAAGTTTAATTCCTTGAGCGCATCCTCTCCAGCTCTATGTGTTTTGTCTGCTACCTCTAAACCGGGGAGCAGAACTTTGTCGACCTCCGCTGGCGATGAGGTGTGAACCAGTACGCGTGCGTGGGTTACGGCATCAATAGCGTCACGCAACTCAAATTTAGGACGGCTGACTTCCATGCCTGCTCGTTCGGCGCGATCCAATATCTCACGCGATTTGTCGATACGACCGAGCAGTCCGCTAATGCCTTCGCGTATCTTTGCCGCAGCTACGAAACCGTTATCACCTTCATGATGACAAGTAATACAAACCGACTGCTGACCGGTTCCGATTAATTCATCTGTAGGCGCTGCGATGTCGTGGTTATTGTGACACTTGATGCACTCTCCAAATCCCATGTTATCGAACGCCACTTTGTGGGCACTTGCCTGAAACAGTTCCGCCTGCCGCGCGTGACATTGACCACAAACGTTTGCAACTGATGCAATGCCTGGCGGCGCAGCTCCGTGATTACCGTGGCAATCATTACAAGTAGGAGCTGAGAGATCCTGGCGGTCATACAGGGCCTTTGCATGCACACTGGATTTATACTTAGCGTGTTGATCAGTTGGAATCTTGAAGTCGCGCATGTAGTCAGCATTGCCGTGGCAGTTGGCACACGTTTCTGCGACGTTGGAAGGATATACTGACGAAAGAGCGTCGCTTACAGCGCGAATCCCGTGAACACCGTGACAACTGATGCAGGTTGCCACTTTCTCATTGCCCGCCAGCAACAGCTTACCGTGCATACTCGTGAAGTATTCCTTCTCCTGGTCTACTCGTAACGCAGGATTGAACTTCTTCATGAAGCTCGCATCGTTGTGACACTTCCCACAGAATGCCGGTATGTCGACAGTTCTTGGTCTACCAAGGTAGCCCTTGCGCAAGTCTTTGGCAGCCTCCTTGTCATCCTGTGTCGGGTCACCTCCATGACAATCGTTACACGAGAGTCCGCGCGAGAGGTGCACATCATCTTTAATCGTGCGAGCCGGATCGCCTACGTGTCCTTCCAATTGCGAGTGACATTCAATACAGGAATTCTTATTCTGGCCTTCTGCGGCTGTGGTTAAGACGAGCAGCGCGAGCACGGAGCAAACCCACATCAGCCCCAGTCGGCCCGACGACTTGTTCGTTCCGGATTTCAGACCTAAGTCGCGATGGCACTGCATACCAAGCTCCCTACGCGAGAAAGCCGACGATAGTCATAGCTATAATGTAAAGCACCACGATCACACCAAACACATTTAAGACCATCCTTCTTCTCGGGTGTTTCTCAGGTGACCGGTTGATGAACGGAATGATTAACCAGACGAGACCACCTATCATGAAGAAAAGAATTCCGATCACCTCACCTTCGAAAAACAGAATCTTCGGCGGAATATACTTCAGCGTCTGAAACATGAAGAGGAAATACCATTCAGGTTTAATTCCTTCCGGCGCCGGAGCAAACGGATCCGCCTTCACGCCGAGTTCCCACGGGAAAAGTGCAGCCAACGCAGCGAGCATCCCAATAGCCAGAATCCAGCCGATTAGATCCCTCATTATGAAGTTCGGGAAAAACTTCATTCGCCTATGATTCGACTCATACCGTGCGGGCACGTGCATTCCGTGAAGCTGAACCAGTAACACGTGGATGCCAATAAATACCGTTGCTGCAGCCGGTAACACGGCCACATGAAATCCATAGAAGCGCGTTAACGTGGCGCCTGTCACATCGTCTCCTCCGCGTAGAAAACGCAACATCGTCTTGCCAACCACGGGAATGACACCAGCAATATCAGTTCCCACCTTGGTGGCAAAAAACGAGACTTCGTTCCAGGGCAGGAGGTAACCGCTAAACCCAAAGAATATTGAGATGAACAATAGGACTACTCCGCTCACCCACGTCAGCTCGCGAGGGCGATCGTAAGCACGCATGAAGTACACGCTGAACATGTGGATGAAGAGTGTCAGAATCATCAGGTTGGCTGACCAACTGTGAATTGAGCGAATTAGCCAGCCAAACTTCACCTCAGTCATTATGAACTGCACACTCTCAAAGGCATTTTCAGCACTGGGCCGGTAGTACAGCAGCAACAGAATTCCTGTGACCACCTGCACCACAAAAAGAAACAAGGTCATTCCGCCAAAGTAGTACCAGATCGACTGCCGGTGCACTGGCACATCTTTTTTACTGGCCACATGGACCAGCGTGCCGATTGACAAACGTTCATCAAGCCAAAGCCTGAGAGTCTCGATGCTCATTGGTCTTCAGGATCTGTTAACGACGATGTCGTCACCGCGTTTGTTTACTGGATACTCTTCCAACGGTCGCGGTGGTGGTCCACCGATGTTCTGTCCATTGAGGTTGTACTGGCCGTTGTGACAAGCACACCAAATCTGCTTGGTGTCAGGACGGTACTGCACAATGCAGTCGAGATGAGTACAGACTGCCGAAAACGCTTTGAGCTCACCAGAGGCGGTGCGGATGACCAGGCCCGGTTGATTTCCAAACTTGAAGATCTTGCCTGAGTTAGGCGGTAGTTCGCTCAACTTCGCAGCAACAACAGAGTGTTGCATGGCCTCAACAACGTGAGGCGGAACCATGAAGCGGACGATTGGATACACAATGGCGCCCAGAGTCGCTACGACGCTGGTGCTTAACAGGTAGTCGAGGAACTTACGCCTGGTTGGTCGTTGAAAGGGTCCGGTTTCTTCTCTGCCCTTCTCGATCGTAACGTCACGCATACGTCATCCTCCCGCTACTGGCGGAAATGTGACTACTCTAGTTGCGTTACCGGCCCGGAGATCGATTAGACGAATAGAGTTATGCGAACTTGCGCAAAGATCGATATAGGAGAATGCATGATTTCTGAAGTGGTCCGAGATCTAAAATCTATTCTTTTCGGCCGAAGTAAAAGCGCAGTGACGTATAGGGTAAATGCGCGTGATAGTTCTGCGGCCGAATGGAGACGAACGGACTCTCAACCCTCCTGAGCCCGCTTTCGTTGTAACTGTAGTACTGGTAACCCAGGTTCCAATCCAATCTTCGGTTGATCTTGATCGCGAGGCGCCCTTCTGCCGACTGGAAATTGTTCGGATAAGACTGGACCAGCAATCCGGTTCCTACACGTGGAACCGAAATGCGGTTGTCGCCCTGACCTGTGTCCTTGTTGATACGGTAGGACGTAAAGAACGACACGCGCGGGAATGGGTTTGAAGTCGTATCGATAAAGAAGAAATTGTTTCTCACGAAGAACAGACTGTGACCGCGAATACTGGAATTCGGAACCCCAGGCCCAAACGCATATTCGATGATCGCGTGACTGTTTTGCCAGTTGTAAGTGTAGCCGGCATTTAGTCCAAACTTACTGGACGCAGTCCAATCCACTGAGGACGTGAAAGCGCGTGATTTTACAGTCACGCCGAAGTCTTCCAACGAGATGAGACTACCAGATTCGCTAACCTCCGATGGGTTCGCATTGTCTCGGGAAAGGAACGCCAAAGTGAAGCGCAGATCGCGATTGACTATATAACGGCTGCGCAGCCGAACATTTGTGTAATCGTAGTTCCCTGTGCGAGTGAAAACGTTATCCGCCGTCCCTTTCTCCATGCTGAAGTACAAAGTCCACTGGGGCCTTACCTGGGCAGTTACGCCGCCGATAAAAGCGTTGGTGTGGTTCTCTTCTTCTTCAAAGACCGGTGCAATTGCCGGAGCGCCATTGTTGGCCAGATTGTGCCCGCTCAGAAATCTTTGAATAAACCGGCTGCCATAACGGTAACCGAGTCGTATTGAATAGCGATCGTTTATGTCGTAATCGCCTTCGAACGTGTTCTGTATCTTTCGGTATTTCGTGACTTCATGCGAATAGCCGGTTGGCCTTAGTGGCGCCAGTACGGTTGTTCCTCGAGTGATGTTGAAGATGCCGTTGTAGAGCGCACCGCCATTGATCTGGAACGTTTCGACTTTGAAAGTATTTGAGATGCGGAGCTTGTCGTTGGCCAGATAAGTGACTCCCAGGTCGGCCAACGTGTTTGGTCGCTTTGTATCTCCTACAAATCTGAACTGGCCCGACGTAAGAACCGTTCCGGGCGGATTGTAAGCCGCAGGAATCCCACTGATGCGGGTATTGAAGTTGGTTGCGCTCAGGTTTTCGATCCAGGTGAAATCAGTCGTCGCATTGCTGTAGATAATCCGGCCCGTGATATCCAACTTCTTGGCAATCAAAGTATGGGCGCTCAATCGGGAGTAGTTAACGCTACCGCGGATTGGCTCTTCGCGATGAAAAGTGAGAAGCGAAGCGTTGTTGGCGGCAGGATTCACACCGAGGTTCAGGCCATCGTTGTCGATGGTCGTGTCATCTTTGAATCGTCGAAACCCTTGCAGGAACGAAAAGTCGATGGGGCCGAGCTTCCAATCAGCTCCAACGCGGAAGTCATGCGATCGCGACTTAAGACGTGACAACAATAGAAAGTCGTCACCACCAAAGTGCCAGGTTGTATAGGCTGGACCATTTATCCGAGTTGGTGAGTAACCAAAATTGATTTTGAGCTTCTCGTTTTTTGGAAGCAGGGTTAGATCAAAGTCGCCCACGTCGTTTCGCGTGTCCATGCCGTGCTGGCCCGTGACCGGATCCGTAGGGCGTGTCGCATAGTTTGGATTGGCAATGTTGTTTAGAAAGCGGAAGAACTTAAATCGGCGATAGTGTCCGCCAAAGCGATACCACTCGGATTTCTCGGCGCTGAAACGCACCGAGCCTTGTGGATCCGCTCCCCAGCCTGTTGTCGTAATAAGCAACTGATCCACGGCGCCACCGTTTCCATTCCTGGCACGCAACAGGAAGCTGGTGTCAAAGACACGGGGTCCGGCCTTGTAATTCAGATCGCTCTGATACTTGTTGATGTCACCATCAACACGCAGTCCCCGGTAGCCCAATTCAATACTGGAAACTATCGAGTAGTCACCTTCATCGTTTGACGTCTGTGCCGGAGTGCTTGTTGCCGCAGGCGAAGGCGAAGGAGTCGGTGTTTGCGCCTGTATCATCGCAGATGACAACGCGCATATGAGTGCTAAGCCGGAGACCACTCTCCATGCATAGGTCATGTTCATCATGAGGCTATCCCTCCTGAAAACTTGAGACCGGGATCTCTTTGTTCAATTTGAGCCCGTCAACGCATAAAGACAGGACTCGAATAAGAGCCGTGGACCTTCAAATGACACGCGGTGCAGTCTCGGTACTGCGCCGCAAGGTTATGGGCTGGTCCAGCGGGTTCAAGCGCACCCACGCCATGATCCTGGCTGTGGCACTCCAAACAGAGTTGCGCAACGCTGCTGGTTCTAAGCAATCGCGGATTCGAAGAACCGTGAGGCGTGTGACATGAAGCACAACCTTCGGTCTTCACCGGCGCATGTTCGTAAACAAAGGGGCCCTGCTTATCCGTATGGCACTTCATGCAAGCGGAGTCAGCTCCAGTAGCGAGTCGAGCCTGTTTCAGCTCAAAGCCGCCATGAGCGTTATGGCAATCAGTGCAGCGCATCGCGCCTTCAAGAACCTTGTGATGGAATGGTTTCGTAAACTGGGCCTTCGTTTCGCTGTGGCAACCTAAGCACAACTGAGGCTCGCTCACCTTGAGCAGGCTGACGGTAGAGAAATCAGGTTTCTCAGCATTCGCGGGTGAGATGAACGTATTCGAGGTGGCCAGATTTCTACCACCCTGACTCGAGTGTGAAGAGTGGCAATCGGTACAACCGACGTTGTTGCGCCAGTGTTCACCGCGTCGAAAATTGTTATGTTCCTCTTTTCCCGCATGACAGGTAAGGCAGGTCTCTGAAGATTCTTTGGCGCTCTTGTGTTTGAAACTGATGATCTTCTTCGGGTCGGCCTCTTCGATATGGGCCTTGCCTGGTCCGTGACAGCTTTCACATCCCGTGACTTTGCCGTTCCAACTAGAGATAGTTGTAAGACGCGCATGGGATGTATGCGAGAACTCCTTAAACTGATCTTCATGACATTCTTTGCACGCTTCACTGCCGACGTATTGACCGTCTTGCGCGACGGCTCCTGTTGGCGGCGGCGGATCCTTTGCCGCTGTTGTGGCCGAAAACGACCAGGCCAGCGTAAGAGTCAAAGGAAGCAGAAGACTGAGAAGGAGAACTTGCGATTTTCTAAGTGGCTGTTTTGACACGGGTCTTCTCCCGACTGAGGACGGCGGAAGCCGCCAGTTTCAGCAGAACTTAAGGCACACACTCACAAACGGCATGCCCATAAAAAAGCTTCGGGGATGTTAGTCGTCGAACAGTTTGAGGCGAAATTTTGCGCCCTTGGGCACAGAGTTGCGGAAGTTTCCGCACGGTCGAGGCAACCGGAGTGTACTGCATGGATCGGAGCTTGAAAAGAGAAATCATTTCTGTGCCTTACCGTACGCAGCAATGACGCGTTTACGAATCTCTGCTGGTGAAAGTCCGTGACGTTTCTCCAGGCCATATGCCATCAACGCTTCATTGATGCAGATGCCACATCCTTCGCCGTGCTCTGTAACAAAGCAGCTGTGCAAACTCTTGTGCCCGCTGCTCATATCGCAATGGCAATAACAAGGCAGTTGCGCCAGAGTTTGCGGAATCTCCTTGGCCGCCTGATACGCGAGCTTTGGATTTCCAGTAAAAAGATCCGGCGAGAGAGTGGGTGGTAATTCGCTAAGTTCGGGCTTTCGCTGCGAGTAATTCGGCACCCGCTCCGCCGCCACCTCTTTGTGCAAGATCGAGCTGTCCACCACGCTGCTTTTAGCGATGGGCTTGGAAGATGACTCACTCTGGGGCTCATTTGTTTCAAACGAATTGACAACCAGAATCCCCACCACCATTGCCAGTACAGCAGCTATAAGTATTTTTGTCATAAGAGTTACCGGAAAAGGACGGCACGATCACAGGCGAGAACGGTTCGAACCTCAACTAATGCTGCAACAGGCAGATTGCCTAGGGCCACAAATGAATTGGCAAGCGATGTGCCGTTGGAAGTTGGAATCCAGTTCAGGTGGAATTCGGACGGGAATACGAGTTGCCTAGCTGCATTTTCACAATGGGCCAACACGATATAGAACTCGAGGTAAACGAGCATTGCCAGCAGATGTTCATGAAGGCATTGTTGGATGACCTGCGTGCTCTCGAATACATGCTCGATAACTCGCTGATCGCACCTGATGTCCAACGCGTTGGCGCCGAGCAGGAGATGTTCCTGGTTGATAGCAACATGCGACCAGCGCCAGTTGCGATGGAGATACTCGCCCATGCTCAGGATCCGCGACTGACTACCGAGATCGCGCTCTTTAATCTCGAAGCCAATCTGACGCCGGTAGAGTTGAACGGTCGTTGTTTCAGTCAGATGGAGGCAGAGCTCCGGGACGTCATTGAGTCGGCGAAGAAGAGCGCCAAAAAATTTCAAAGTGAAGTCTTGTTAACTGGGATCCTGCCGACTTTGCAAAAAGGTGATCTCACACTCGATAACATGACGCCGAATCCCAGGTATGCACAGTTGAACGATTCTGTTAGTCGAATTAGACGTGGTCCGTTCAACATCCATATCAAAGGTCTCGATGAAATCCAGCTCACGCACGACAACATCATGATGGAATCGTGCACGGCGAGCTTTCAGGTCCACCTGCAGGTGAATCCTGCCGACTTCGTGGAAACTTACAACATGGCCCAGGTCGTCGCCGCTCCCGTTCTTGCGGCTGCCGTAAACTCGCCCATGCTGCTCGGGCGTCGTCTTTGGCAGGAGACACGACTTGCTCTATTTCAGCATTCGGCGGATGCCCGTTCACAAGCTCAACAGGCGCGTAGCGATCCAACGCGAGTGTTCTTTGGTGAACGGTGGCTCAACAAATCAGTACTCGAGCTCTTTTATGAACAGGTCGCGCGTTTTCGCGTGATCATGACGTCGCCGTCCCAAGAGAATCCCCTGAGCGTGCTGTCGCGCGGTGAGATCCCCACTCTGGGCGCTCTTTGCCTCCATAACGGCACTGTTTGGCGCTGGAACCGAGCCTGCTATGGGGTTAGGAATGGGGTTGCGCACCTCCGAATCGAGAACCGTGCGCTGCCTTCGGGACCAACAATTATCGATGAGATCGCGAACGCCGTCTTCTTTGCGGGACTGATGGTGGGAATGCCTGGAGAGTATGGAGATATTACCAGGTTGATGAGTTTTGACGATGCCAAGGACAATTTCTTCATCGCCGCTCGTCATGGATTGAATAGTCAGTTTTCCTGGATCGACGGTGAAAACGTAGGGGCAGCAGATTTGATTCTCAAGCAGCTGCTGCCCCTTGCGCGGCGGGGGCTAAAAGAGCAACAGGTTTCTGAAGCTGATATCGATCGCTATCTGGGTGTTATCGAATCACGAGTGGCTTCCCGACAGACCGGTGCCCAATGGATGCTTCGTTCCTTCTCGTCGATGAGCCATAAGCCGAGAGAGTCTCGGACCCGAGCGCTCACTGAAGAGATGCTCTGCCGGCAACAATCAGGCAAGCCTGTCTCTACCTGGTCTTTAATGGGCAAGGAGGTGACTATGAACTGGCCACGCGACTACCAAACAGTTGGACAGTTTATGACTACGGATCTTTTTACAGCGCGTCCGGACGATCTAGTTGATCTCGCCGCGAGCCTGATGGATTGGCGTCACATCCGACACGTGCCCGTCGAAAATGAAGAAGGCAGGTTGGTGGGACTTGTTTCACATCGTGCACTCTTGAGACTACTGGTGAAAGGCCCGGTCACCGACGCTCTGAAGCTTGTAAAAGTGGGCGAAATCATGCGCACCGATGTGGTTACCGTCTCTTCCAACACACCGACACTGGACGCGATGGAGATAATGCGTCGTGGGCGGTTTGGCTGTCTTCCGGTTGTTGACGATGGTCACCTGGTGGGGATCGTAACCTCCTACGACTTTCTCGACGCCTCCGCTCAAATTTTCCGCCAGCAGCTTGAAGCGAAAAACCGCGCTGCCTCTGCCTAGCCTCACTCGTGATTTTCCATCATTGGGCTGCGGAAGTTTTCCCAATTTTCCCAGCTTTCTTCAGAGATCCTGCGGTTTTTGAACGGCATGTACGTTGCAAAAGCTCAATATCGGTAGCAAGGGAAAAAGTCGCAGCTATGAAGCTGCAAACAGGTTAGGGAGATTGGAGGCGACGACGATGACCAAAGACGACCGCGACATTCTCGAAGTCCTAAAAGATGAGCTCGATTTCATCGAGAAGGGAGGATACGGACGGTCGGTCCGAACCCCCTGGCAATCGAAGTCTGCTTTTCAAGACTCCCTGACCTGCATTAACTACGGTTACCCTTACCGTACTCATCCATGTAATGAATGCCATTTAATTGACTTCGTTAGTCCGGAACACAAGGCCGAAACGATTCCCTGCCATTTCATTAAATTGAACGAGGCTGGAGAGACTATCGAGGACCTTGAACTCGAAGACAACGAAGCGAAGCTTGAACGAGAGGTCAGAGACTGGCTACGTGCCAAGATTCACAGCATTGAGGAGGAACGAACTGCGCAAGCTGTAGCCGGATGTCCCTGAAGATGGAGGTGAAAGTTGAACACCGCAGCTTACTTCATAGTAATTCTAGCTGTTGCTACGGCCCTCTACTTCAGTGTCCGGTGGCTGGTGAAGTCATACGCTCAGTTCAGGGGCACCAGGATAGTTAGCTGTCCGGAAACTGGAAGGCCTGCGCTTGTTGAAGTTGACGCCCTGCGTGCGTCGTTGACTTCGACCGTGGGCCTTCCTTTTGTTCAGCTGCAAAACTGTTCGCGCTGGCCACTCAAAGAGCAGTGTGGACAGGAGTGTCTCGTGAATCTCGACGTAACACCCGGTGAATGTCTAGTTAGCGGCGTGCTAATGCGATGGTGCCGCGGAAAAGGTTGCGTTTACTGCGGCAGGCCTTTTGGCTTGGTCCACTGGACCGACCATAAGCCGGCCCTACAGGCCCCTGATGGTAAGTTGCTTACGTGGAATGCAATTGCCATCGAGAACCTGCCGGCAGTGTTGGATAGTCACTTGCCCGTATGTTGGGACTGTTACATCGCGCAATCATTTCGTCTGGAACATCCCGACCTGGTCGTCTATCGGCCATGGCGGCACGGCATTTCCGAGGGCGTTGGCGGCTCGCCTGCGCCACGTCATCGCT
>DATBMP010000450.1:0-14202 GCA_036554845.1 Pyrinomonadaceae bacterium | reverse complement strand
ACCGGATCACCAAGCAATTCCTCTCACAACCGTCCGCACTCCCGAGACTTCATGGGTTCTCGATCGTGAATTCGATTGCCAGCACAGCGTCCGCCGGAACCGGATCGAACTGCGGAGTGTTTGGATCAAAGTCGCCCTTCTCAAATTCGTTGAACTCAACGAACCAGGTTAGCTGTTTTCCGTCGTAGAAAATCGGACTCGCGGTGTAAATGGGGGGGTTACCAGAAGGCGTGCTGCCACCAAAGACTAAGCGGCAGCGCGTGAGATCGATATCACCATCGAGGGTGAATTCATCGGCGTAACATCGTTGTGATCTCTCGGGAATGGGACTCAGAATGTCGGACGCAGCGTGGGGTTGACCAGGGACAAAGTCTGGAAGAAAAACAACGCGTGAAGGACGCACCGGCCTTGCGTCAAACAGATGGAACCTACCTGTGATCGGGTGTGTTCCGACCCGGCCCGTCAATACCCGGATGCCACGAACGCGCAACTTATTACTGTAGTTGTCCTGCCACAGCTCGCTCGTGCCGATGGTCCAGCTGTACCACACCTTCTGCGCATTATTTGGATCGTTTACATAGTATGCGAGTGGATAATTCGTCGTTTGCGTTGTCGCGTCGTTGAGCACAAAGACTTGTTTGTCAAAAAAAGCGTACTCTCGCAGCGTTCCATTAATCCTTACTGTGTTCCTGAATTGATAAGTGGCATTAACGGTCGGCGTGAAAGATGCCGGCTGATAGCCGTCCGCAGAGCACCCTCCCAACGGGTGAGGTTCCGCGGCTAACACAGGCATTTCACTTGTAAGGAACCCCTCGTAAGCAGCGATCTTGATGTTCTCAACCGGCTTTAGCCTGCCGGTAGGACACAACAGTTGCCGTTCCTCCTCGGTCAAACAGAAGTCGCAGATATTGCATTCGGGAGTGGCTTCCGTAAGGTTGCTGAAATCACATGTCTCATCTCCAAGTTGGTTAAAGGAAGTCAATGTGTCCCAATACGCAATCAACGTCTCGCCCGCGCCCAACCAGATTGTTGAGCTGGGATGCAACGATTCCTGGTCTTCAACCACTAGTCGCGCATTTTCAAAATACGGTCCGCGACAACCGCCTTCGATACTTGCGAGATCGCAATACAACAAAGGCGCGCACGCTGGCGCTGCGGCGAAACAAACGACGCCGGCAACACACACCAGTAGTCGCCATGAAGTGTAAATGCGCATCGCGCCACTTGACAGAGTTACCAACTTTATTGGTTTACGAAGATTCATCTGACCTTCCCTGTCCGCAAGAGTACGCAAGAGTTCACGGGACCTTCTCAATGGTAAATTCGATCGCCAACACCGCTCCTGGAGGGACTTCGTCATAGATCGGCGTTGTCGGATCAAAATCCGCGCCCTCTCCTTCGTGGAACTCAACCATCCAGGTTATGTGCTGGTCGTCATAAAGATTCGGGTTGAGTTGGAAAGTGGGTGGCGTGCCGGAAGGCGTTGGATCGCCGAAATTATATCGACAACGACTGATTTCGATGTTGCCATCAAGCGATGTGCGATCGGCGTAACAACGCAGTTCGTCATCATCGCTATGAAGCAGAATGTCGTCAGGACTAGCCGGCTCGCTCTGGAGGAAAGCTCTGAGGAAAAGAACGCGTGATGGACGGACGGGTCTCGTGTCTTCCAACCTGAATCGACCTGTCAGGGGATCCGTGCCAGGACGACCCGTCAGGATCCGAACCTTGCTAACGCGAACATTCGAACTGAAGTTGTCTTCCCATGGTCCATCCTTACTTATGGACCAACGATACCAAATCTTGGGCCACATATTTGGCGGCACCGGAGGCTGGCTCGCGTAACGTTCTAATTGATAACTCGTAGTCTGGCTGGTGTCACCAATAACAAAAATCCTTTTTTGAGCAATCTCTTTGAATTGCCCGGTCCCGTCCATGCTCACCTCATTCAAAATTTGATAAGTGCTATTGCGCTCAGGGATGGAGGTGACAGGTGTTGCGCCCCGAGCACTGCAACCACTGAGGAATCGCATCATCACAACAGATGTGGGTTCGGCATCGCTGGTAAACCCTTCGAACTGCTGGAGCTTGATAAAAGGAAAGGTCCCCACACCAAAATGCGGACAAAGTTGCTCAAACTCGGAACCGGTCATACAAAGATCGCAAAGCTCGCAGTCATCGGTCGCTTCGACGAAGTTAGTAAAGTCACATGCCTCGTCGCTCTTGTAGATTTCCAATCTGAATGTATCCCAGAGGGCGATCAGCTCATCGCCCTGACGAATCCAGAGGGTATTGCTCGGCTTCAAAGAAGTCTGGTCTTTTATCTCAACTCTTGGATTGAGAATCGTTGGACCAATGCAACCAGCCGACGAGCTATCTAATTGGCACTGATAAACCTTCCGACACGCCGTCGAAGAGACTCCCACTGCAACGCAAAGCAGGAGAAAGAGCTTGCTTCTCACGAAACCGCCGCCACCCCTTACGCCGATTTCTTTCGCCGGAACAGCATTCATCAACGTTTCTCTTCCATCTAACATCTTTGGGTTTACAATCTGCCGCACGATGAATCCCGACCGGATCCAGACCGATTGGAACTTGCAGGTCCTTGCCGAAACTTAAGACCGCGACAGCGAGCATTTCCTCTCAAGGCGCATGAGGAAACCATGAAGGAACAAGTACCCCATGATGTGAACCGTAGTCGGTTCGACGAGGTCATGGACCGGTATGGAAGTTTTCTTCACAACACAATCGCCCGACTTTGTCCGAAAAACCTGGGCATCCAGTTCAACGACATCGAGCAAGAGGCGCGGTTGAAATTGTGGCGTGCGCTCGAAAGTGAGAGGGAAATTACGAGCCTTGGGTCTTATACCTACAGGATTGCTGTGTCTGTAACGATCAATGCGATACAGCGGATCAAGTCCCGCCGCGAAGAACAACTGGAGAGTGCGGAGGAGACCGACGCACCTGGCGAGAGTTTGCGTTTGCTGACCACAGACGCGAGTGAATCGCCAGAGAGCCTGCTCGAAAGAAAGGAGTTGGTGGAGAAGATCGAACGAGCGCTCGCCAGACTTGCCGAGAATCGGCAGCTCGCTGTCGGGCTCTATCTCAAAGGAATGACCAGCGAAGAGATCGGCGAGTTGATGGGCTGGAGCGAACCCAAAGCGCGCAACCTGGCTTATCGTGGTCTAAAAGATCTGCGCCATGAGCTGCGAGCGGAAGGGATAGAGTACGACTGATGAAACTAAGTGAGGGGCAACTCAAGCAGATCTTGCAGCAGCAATCGGCTCGTTCGACTGCACGCGCAGTTGACTGCCTGACTGAAGATCAGTTTGCGCGAGCTGCAAGTGGCGCGATGAACAAAGACGAGCGTGCGAAAGTAGCGCGTCATTTGATTACCTGCTCAGATTGCACAGAGGAGTATCGAATCATTCGCTCGTTAAAACCCTGGGCCTCTGACGCTGATCAAGTGTTAGGCGCACAGGTCAAATCTTCTCAAACCCCTTTCTGGTCCAACGTTCAGGAGTACTTCTGGCCATCGCGCACCGCCTTCGCGCTGGGAGCAATGCTCTTCGTACTTTTGCTGGGAGGAATCTGGGTGATCTGGAATCGGCAAAAGCAGAGTGATGAACTCGCGCGACTGAATCAACAATTAACTGAGAGCGAACAGGCGTTAAGTTCGGTTCAAGAGTCGCTTAGAGAGAGTGAACGACGTTTGACTGACCTTGAAGAATCAACGCGGCGACAGAGTAATGATCGCGCACCACTACCAAATGCTACGGAAGCCAACTCGGAGAGAGGCACACGCGACCAGAATCAGCCACAGCTGGAGGTTCCCATCGTCGATCTCGATCCCTCGCCAGTACGCGGAGGTTCCGGAAGTTCCGGGACAGTAATTACGGTCCCTGAGACAGCAAGCTCATTTACGCTGATCCTCCATTTCAGCGGCGAATCGGCTCCCCGGTATGAAGTGGAGATTCTCGATCGACGCGGGAGAGAGATCTGGCAAGGCCGGGTTCGTGAGCGAGGTGAGTCGCGGAGTATTAACCTGACTTTGTCACGTGGTCTCGTGACGAGCGGAAAATATTTGATCAGACTCTACGCGCTGCGAGGCGGAGGACGCGATTCGATCGCTGAGTATCCGTTTGAGGTGCGTTATCGTTAGACTTACCCCCGCCCGCAGATTATCAGGTCAGGAAGGGTGGTTTACCCCCGCCCGCAAATTATCAGGTCAGGAAGGGTGGTTTACCCCCGCGGGTTCGGTGGCATCAGGTCGAGAAGGTTGGGCGCCGTACCTGAAGTATTGAGATCATGCGACCGAACCCGCGGGGGTAAACCTCCCTTCCTAACCTGATATCTTTTGGCAACTAACCATTAAACAACTGACTATTACAACACGGACTATTACACAACTGACTATTACAACACGGACTAGTAACAACTGATTCCTAACGACTGGCGATCGTAGTCCAATTGATCAAAACATCAAATTTCCAGATTCCGATTTCCAAATTCCAATTTCCAAATCCGCAATCCGAAATCCGACCCGCAACCCGAATTCCACCCCGGAGGTGACACATGATCTACAGCAAACTACTCGTCACACTCTCCATTCTCTTTTTTACTTCAAATTCCGGTTTTGACGACACACTTCAAGATCAAAAAGCCGCAGCTAAAATTCTCACCCTTAACCAAACAATCGACCGTCCTATATCCGCAGGAGAATCTCATCACTACCAGTTAGCACTCAACGCCGGCGACTTCGCTCGAGTCATCATCAATCAACGCGCGATTGATCTAGTCGAGACGGTAACGAATTCCGCCGGTCAGAAACTCCCAGACATCGATGGCCCGTACGGTTTGAATGGCCCGGAAACAGTGCTCATCTTCGCGGAAACTCCGGGCAACTATGGAATCGAAGTCAAGACGTTGCTCAAACAAACAACTACAGGAAATTACGAGATCCGGTTTGCTGAGCTTCGTACAGCGACAGATGCAGACAAGGAACGCGTAGCCGCACAACAGGCTTTCTATGAAGCTATTCAAATCTCGCGACAACCGGCCCCTGACGCTCGACAAAAGTCGCTCGCGAAATACGAAACGGCGTTGGGACTTTGGCGCAAAGTCGCTGATCGAACGGGAGAAGGTTTGGCACTACACGGAATCGGTCGCCTACACGGTATGAGCGGCGATAGTGGCAAAGCACTCATCTACCTGGGCCAGGCGTTGGCGATTTGGCGCGATCTCGGCATCCGCCAAGCCGAAGCCAGCGCGCTTAACAACATCGGAATCTCTCACACCGCATTGGGTGACTATCAGCAAGTGGTGGATAACTTGAGTCAGTCGTTGGTCTTGTATCGCGAGACAGGCGACCGTCGCGGCGAAGCGTTCGTCAACAACAATCTGTGCTTGAGTTATCGCAGGCTGGGTGATTATCAGCGGGCGCTCGCGCATTGTCAGCAAAGTCTCGACATGCAGCGAGCAATGGGTGACCAGCGTTCCGAGGGCGAGAATTTGAACAATCTTGGGTTGGTCCATAAGTCGCTCGGCGATTATGCCAAGGCGCTCGAGTTTTTTTCTCAGTCACTCGAAATCAAACGCTCGTTGAAGGACCAGCGCGGACAACTTAGTGGCCTTTCCAACCTGGGCCAGATCTATCTATTAACCGGAGATCCGCGCAAAGCTCTCGAATACCACACTCAAGCTCTTGAGTTGAGTCGTTCAGTCGGAGAACGCCGTGCCGAGTCAGTTGTCTTTAACAATCTTGGCTCCGTTCATGCAGCACTCGGCGAACACGAGCGAGCGCTTGAATACTTTCGTCAATCACTAAGCTTAAGACGCGAGATCACAGATCGCGCGGGCGAGGCGCTGGTCCTCTACTCAACGGCAACAACTTATCGCCAGTTAGGAAATGTTCCGGAAGCACGAAAACATGTCGAGGCAGCTCTGGAGATCATCGAGTCGTTGCGTACCGCAGTAATAAACCAGGAGCTGCGCGAGTCATACTTTGCAACCGTCCAGGACATTTACGAGTTCTATGTCGGTCTGCTGATGCAACAACATAAACAGGAACCGGATAAGGGTTTTGACGCGCTCGCGTTGCAGGCAAACGAACGGGCACGGGCGCGCGGACTGATCGATCTTCTTGCTGAATCGAATGTAGACATTCGCGCAGGCGTGAACGCAGACCTACTCGACCGCGAGCGTTCGTTGCAGAAACAGATAAGCACAAAAGCAGAAACCCAGGTCCGTCTTTTGAGTGGTAAAGCAGCACCCGAACGCGTCGCTGCCACGACAAAAGAGCTTCACAATTTGACCACGGAATATGCGCAGGTTCGCGCGCAGATCAAAATGCAGAGCCCCCGTTATGCTGAACTAACCGAACCGACTCAGCTCACAGTCAGAGACATTCAGCAACAGGTACTCGATGCAGACACTGTACTGCTCGAATATTCCCTGGGAAAGGATCGCAGTTTTCTTTGGTTGGTGGGCCATCGGTCCGTCGCTACTTTTGAACTTCCACCACGTGAATCGATCGAAAAAGTGGCCCAACGCGCCCATGAACTGTTGCGTGTCAGTAATCAACGCCAACACAAGCGAGAAGCTGAGTTGGCGACGCTCGAGTTGAGTAAATTGGTTCTTGGACCAGTCGTCGATAAGTTAGAGCAGAAACGGTTGTTGGTCGTCGCGGATGGAGCACTTCAATATGTTCCATTTGCGGCTTTGTCTAATGCCCAAGGCACACCGTTAATCCACGAACACGAGATCGTCAATCTTCCTTCGGCGTCAGTCCTGGCGATCCTGAGACAAGAACAGGCGCAACGTAAGCGTGCTGAAAAGATGGTAGCAGTGTTGGCAGATCCGGTCCTGCAACGAGCCGACGAGCGCGTCGCTCGCCGCATCACGCAACCAAGTGGTCCAGTTGCGGGAGCGCGAATCGAGGTCGTCCGAGGACTTGCGGAATCGGCGATCAGTTTTGAGCGGCTGATCCATTCACGCAAAGAGGCGGAAGCCATACTCTCTTTCTCAGAAGGAGGATCGAATCTCAAGGCGCTGGATTTTGATGCCAGCCGCGCGACGGCTACCAGCAACGCACTGGCTGACTACCGGATCGTCCATTTCGCAACTCACGGAGTTGTAAACAACGAGTATCCGGCTTTGTCAGGCGTTGTTCTCTCGCTGGTCGACAAACGAGGTCAGATGCTCGACGGATTTCTGCGCCTCCATGATATCTACAACCTTAAGCTTGGATCGGACCTGGTTGTTTTGAGCGCATGTCAAACCGCGTTGGGGAAACAGGTTAAGGGTGAAGGTTTGATTGGGCTGGTCCGAGGATTTATGTATGCGGGCGCGCCACGCGTCGTGGCCACCTCATGGGATGTGAAGGACGAGGCGACAGCGGAATTAATGAAGCGATTCTACAAAAACATGCTTGTTGATAATCGGACGCCGGCTGCGGCATTGCGAGCTGCGCAGATCTCGATGTCAAAGGAATCCCGCTGGAGCTCTCCTTATTTTTGGGCCGGGTTTGTGATTCAAGGCGAGTTTAAGTAGTGGGGGTATGTCGATTGCCGATTGACGATGTAGTCTTGGATAGGGATTGCTAAATGCCAATTGCCGAATTGCCAATGGTTGCGAGTCCAACCCAAGTTCATGCAACGACCTTTTCCAGCACCACAATCGGCAATCGGCAATGGACATTTGGCAATCTTCTTATGTTCCTTCGTTGCTCTCCTCAGGTTGCTCTTCGCGTTTCTGTTCGGCAGCTGGCTGCGCTCCAGTGGCTTCACTGGTTGCTTGTGCGGCCCCAGTGACAGCACCTGCCGTTGCCCCGGCGAGTGCTCCTTTCAAAACTTCCTTCACAACAGAACCCGCTCGGCGAACGATACCGCGTTTACGAGTGGACCTTTTGGCTCCGCCCCGCTTTTTTGTAGAAGTTCTAGCTGCGGCTTTTTTAGTTCCGCCCTTTTTCGCTGAGGACTTTCGTGCCGCACTCTTCTTCGCGCCGCTCTTTTTGGCTCCGCCCTTCCTGGCGACACTCTTCTTTGCCCCTCGTTTCTTAGTCGACTTAGCGGCGGCCCGCTTCTTCGTCGATTTTGCGGACTTCTTTGCGGATTTTTTGCCCGCCTTCCTTCCCGCCTTTTTTGTTGCCATGTTGTTCTCCTTTGCACCCGACTCCTTGATGTCGCCGGTAGGTGTTTGGATTGCGTTTGTAGTGTGAACTTATATCACTCTTGAAAGCGATCCGCGCGGAAGATTTGCTGAAATTGGACCGTGACGAGACCACCAGCGGCTGTTGGTTGTCTTTCGGTATTCCGTACAACGCGCCTTTTAGGCTGGGTCGAAGGATCCACCAGCCCCCGTTTGGTGGTCTTAGAGTGTGTTGAGGCTCACAACTGAGCCTGTTGTTTCAATTGCTTTCGATCAATCTTGCCTCGGTCATTTTTTGGCAGTGAGGATACGAACTCAACCCAACGTGGATACTTGTAAAGTGCCAATCGCGCTTTCACAAACCCCTTCATCTCCTCAGCCAAAACTTCACCTGCGGCATGACCTTCTCGCAACACAATGAACGCTTTTGGTTTCAGCAAAGCATTGCCACTGTCGAACCCTATCACCGCACATTCAAGCACTGCCTCGTGCTGTAACAAGCAGTTCTCAATCTCAGCCGGAGCGACATACACGCCACTTACTTTCAACATGTCGTCCGTGCGTCCGTGGTACCAGTAATACCCATCCTCGTCCACGTGGAACTGATCGCCCGTCGTGCACCAGTCGCCGGCAAACGTGTCTTTGCTCTTCTCGTGCGCGTTCCAGTAACAGAGCGCGGCAGAATCACCCTTGATTCGTAAAGTCCCCATCTCGCCCGTCGCGACTTCATTTCCTTCCGCGTTGATAATTCGTGCTTCGTAACCTTCAACAATGCGACCTAAACTCCCAGGCTTCACATCGCCCGGCCGATTCGTAATGTAGATATGAAACATCTCAGCCGAACCAATACCGTCATAGATCTCTACCCCAAAAGTCTCCATCCAGCGTTGGTATAACTCCGCCGGCAAAGCCTCGCCTGCTGAATAACAGAAACGCAAACTCGAGAGATCCTTCCTTGTTCTCTCCTCCGAATTGAGCATCGCATTGATCATAGTAGGCACGGTGGTGAGAATTGTTGGCCGGTGCCTCTCAACAACCTCAAACATCTTTTCCGCCGTCGAACGCTCGGAAAAGAGTGCGGTTGCCCCACCGACTGCAAATGGAAAAAGTAGATTTGTTCCCGTGGCATATCCAAAGAAGAGCTTTGGAACCGAAATAGTCAAATCGTTCTCGTTCACTCCGATGGTCCGTTTTGCGAAGACTTCAGTATTGAAAGGAAGGTCGTGTTGCAGATGCACGGCACCTTTCGGGTGTCCCGTTGAGCCTGAAGTAAAAAGCCAGATCGCTATGTCATCACGAAGCGTGTCCGCCCGCGGGCATTCATCGTCACTCTGAGATATTGCTTCTGAGAAGTTGGCCCATCGTGTGCCGGAGTTCTGAACAGCGACGACGTCATCCAGGGTGCCTTCTCCACAAACAAGTACCGCTTGCAAATAACGACTGCCTTCTGCGGCTTCGGCGAATGTTCGCAACAATGAATGATGAACCACAGCTACGCGCGCACGCGTGTATTCGAGGTAGTAGGCATAGTCACTTGCCGGCAGTAGCGGATTGATCATCGTGATCACCGCTCCAATCCGTGCCGCACCGAACCAGGTCCAAGCAAATTCCGGGCAGTCTGGCAGAACGATTAGGACCCGGTCCTCAATCTTTGCGCCGAACTCTCGCAGTGCATTACCTGCGCGATTAGAGAGACGCGCGGCTTCCGCGTAAGTGAACGATTGATCCTGAAAGTAAAGACAGGTTTTGTTTGCTCGGCCTTCCTCCAGATTGTGGTAGAGGAAGTAATCTGACATGTTGAAGTGCGCGGGAAACTCGACGTGCATCACTCAATCACCAGAGTTTTGATTCGTAATGTAAAAGAGATGTTAGGCAGGCGGCGAATGGGAAAGCTGTTTGTCAACAAAACGACGCAACCGGTTATGTTCGTCGTCGTCATGAGCATTGAAGCGGACCGCGAAGCCAATCTCGTAAGCTTCGTCAACCACCTCACCCCAGAGAGAGAGCGGTTGATCTTCCGCGATGTTGATCTCCAAACGGATAAGTTCTTTCGACTCAACCTTACCGCCGGAAAGAACAAAGCATCCGGTTCTACTCAAACTGGTTACGTTGCCTTCCTGTAGCATCGATGCGCCTTCCCAAACCGCTGGAAGGTTTACCTTGACCCGGGGGGCCGTTCTTCGCTCACGCATATCGTTTACTCGGCTTTTTAGAAGTGGGAGTTCGCCATGATTTTGCGCTGCTGGCGGAGTATCAAGCAAACCGAGAGCATCAGTCAATAACAATCTGGGCCATTTTAGACGGTTTTAGAGGGAGGAAAGGGGCTGAAAAGTCAAAAGTTTCAGTTGGTTGGATGAGCAAAGGGACACCCGCCTTCTCCATGAGTAACGTCGAGAAATGTGCGCGCCTCCCACATCTCAGGAAAGAATTTTTTGTCGAGCGTCGAACGCAAATACCCCACACCTTCGGAGCCTCCTGTCCCTCGCTTTGCACCAACCATTCGTTCAACCATCTTGATGTGATGCGAGCGCCAAAGCGAAAAGTACTCGTCATGTTCAAGCAGAGTTTCTGAAAGCTGAAATTCCTCAAAACGACTTTCGAAATGCGTGAGGATCTCTAGCACAGCGGTCTTGCGACGCTCGTAACGATCCTTACGCTGCTTTCCATCAAGTGCCGGATCATCAGATGGCGCATCGAATCCACGTTCACGCAGGGCACGGTAGAAAGCATCATTCAGCGTTGGGGCAGCCATGCGGCTTTTCAAGCGCTCGTAGGCAAACTCATCATTTCGAAACTCTTGCAGAATTCCTTCATCCTTCAGACCTGACGAGAACTCAACTTCACGAAATTGCATCGACTGAAAACCACTCGCCGGATTCAAGCGATCTCGAAAACCGAGGAAGCTGATTGGCGTCATGGTCTCCAAAATATGAATCTGTGTCACCAAAAGTTTTTCGATCTCCACAACGCGACGCACCGTGTGGGCGGCGGCGGCCAATCTACCTTCAGACATCATTCGAATCGCGGCATCAATTTCATGAAGAATCTGTTTGAACCACAGTTCGTAAGCCTGGTGAACTGTAATGAACAAAAGCTCATCGTGATGGGCTGGATCCGAGCGACACTTCTGCAATCCGATTAGTTCAGAAACACTAAGATATTCGTTGTATGAAAGGGGTGGCTCAACGCCGTAGTCAGGCATCTTATGTAACCTTTAATGTACTATTTTGCGGGAAATCCGGGGGCCTCTCGCACCCTGCGGGCCTGCGCCAAGTGACGCCAGGTATGAACCACAGTAATAACAAACGCGTCAGCGAGACTGTATCGCAACAGTGGAGTCACTGGTGAACGCAACCTTACCTTGTTGTAGTCAACTCCTTTTGCTTCCTTCACGAACTTTAGAAACACCTGCTGTTGATTGAGAAATCTTTCCAACGCGCCCTGTATCGCAGAAGACTCCCCCGGACGAAAAATCTTTGGCGCTTTCAATTTTCTAGTAGTTTCCGGCAACAGCTGTCGTGCCAACCAACCACCTATCAAGCTTGGTTTATATTCAACAACCGTCGACGTGGGCCATTTTCTACGTCCCCGCTCAATCGCTTCTGGGAAGAAAGAATTGAAACCACCGCTCGACGCGGCAAGATGATCAAGGCATTGGGCGATGCTCCAACTGCTCGGGGCCGGCTTCCAATTGAGTTGTACTTCATTCAAGTTCGCCACAAGTCGCTTTGCGTCTTCGCTGGTCTTCTCAGCTTCGGTGACAACGGTTTCCAGTAAAGCCTTCGATTCCAAAAACCGTTTCATGAATAACTCCTATGGTGGTGTCTAAAATGCAGCACCAACATGCTCCGCACGATCGTAAGCGCGGGCGTCTCGAATCTTCTTCATCTCGTTGATGACTAAATCCAACTCGTCATCTTTGGTGTAGAAATGGGGCGAAATTCGCACACCGGCGCCAGGTCGAAAATCGACAATGAACTCTCTGCGGATCAGCTCCCTGGTAATAGCAGCAGCTTCTTCATGCCAGACAGTAATCGTTCCACCACGTTGTTCAGGGTTCTTCGGGCTAGTGACTTTGAAGCCGGCCTCCTGGGCCAACTGAATAAGGCGACCTGTTTGTCTCACACTCTTTGCTCTGATTCTGTCAACACCAAGTTCGTTGATGATCTTGTATCCCGGTCTGGCAGCGAAGAGTGCCGGAATTGCCGGAGAGCCGTGCAGAAAACGAGCAATTCCGGTTGCATAACGCAGCTCTGTTTCAAAGGAAAAAGGCGAGGCATGTGCCATCCACCCGGTCGTCTTTGGTGTCAGTTCTTCATGCAAGTCAGGTCGGACGTAAAGATAACCGGCACCGGGACCACCGCAGAGCCACTTCACTGAACCACCGGTGGCAAAGTCAACGTTGAGATCTTTGACGCTGAAAGGCACGGTGCCGGCCGATTGATAAGTATCAAGGACCACCCTCGCTCCGACTTCGTGTGCACGTCCTGTTATCGCCTTCGCGTCCTGCAAGAAAGCACTCTTGAAAAGCACATGCGAGAACGGGACTAGCAACGTTTGTTCATCGATCGCCTCCAGCATACGCTCCAAGGGAACGGTGATGCCGTCGTCTGACTTAACCGTTTCAATTCGCAAGCGACCGTCGCGAGCGTGCGCTTCGTAGACGTACATTACAGAGGGAAAGTTGAGTTCTGAATAGACGATTTTATTTCGCTCAGGCGTCGGTTCAATGCACGAAAGAATCAGCGATTGGCAGATTGAAACGTTCTGATGCATGACCACCGTGCCTGGATCAGCACCAATGACGCGCCCGACTTCGTCACCGATAGTTATTGGCATGTCCCACCAACCTTCGGCCCATGCGCGCACACCCCGAGTGGCCCACATATCTGCATACTCGTGCAAACTGTCGTACGTCGCTTTGGGCATCGCACCCAAACTGTGCGAGATCAGATAGACAGTTTTTTCGAGTATCGGGAATTCAGAACGCCATTTGAGAAGCTCGTCAGTCAAAGAGATCCTCCTACAGTGAGTCACGGTTAATTTAACATATCGGGCTGGTGACTGCTGCGAGCGGAAGTCGCTTCTTGCCGATCCCTATTTTCAGTGGAGTAACAATGAAACGCAGAGAGACGCTGAAGACGCAGAATGTTAAAGTGAATAGCACGCATGTGGAAATTCAAGAATCCTATTCGTCACCCAATCCCCGAAACGCGTTGGCCAACTGCTGCAGATGCTGCAAAGTCGCTCCTTTTCCAACCCATCACACTCGGGCCAGTTACTTTGCAAAGTCGCACTTGGGTTCCGGCGATGGTTCCCTGGCGCGCCACTGAAGACGGATTTGTGACGCAAGCGAACCTCGATTGGTATCGCAGGTTCGCTGCGGGCCGGCCGGGCGCGCTGGTGGTGGAAGCAACCGGCGTTCGCGACATTCCGAGTGGTCCACTGCTCCGGATCGGACACGATCGATTTGTACCCGGTCTAAAACAACTTGTGCAGGAGGTCCGTGAAGCAAGCGAAGGAGAAACTCGTCTCTTCATTCAAATTATCGACTTCCTCGCGGTGAAGCGCCGGCCAGAAATGGGAAAGTACTTCCAACGATTTCTTCGCATCACTGATCGTCATCGAAAGTCGATCGCGCAGATCACCGGGCAAGAGAATTGGTTAGAAACTGAAGAGCCTCTAATACGAGAGTTTCTACAAAACGCTTCTCAAGAGATCATTGATGACGTGCTCGACCAGCGCGAACTCGAGTCGCTGAGATTCGGATATCGTGAGCGAGTGACCGATACAGATCTCAAGCACATTGCAGAGTTACCGGCAGTCTTGCCAGAGATCTTCGCTTCCGCGGCAGCACGTGCGCGAGAAGCTGGCTTCGATGGTCTCGAACTCCACTATGCACACGCCTACACGATGGCCGGGTTTCTGAGTGCGCTCAACACGCGTACAGATGGTTACGGTGGACCACGTGAAAATCGTGTGCGATTACCGCTCGAAGTCTACCGGGCTGTTCGCGAGCGTGTTGGAAACGACTATGTTGTCGGCGTTCGCTTT
>DATBMP010000523.1:0-3981 GCA_036554845.1 Pyrinomonadaceae bacterium | reverse complement strand
GTATCATTCTCACCTCGCTTTTGCCGGGTGTTGATTTGTTCGGCACTTAGCGGAAACCGTTTAAGCGGTTTCCTTTTTGGCTCACCGCGCTAATCACCTGACTGAAGTCAGGTGTGAATGAGCAACCGAAGAGCTTTTTCGCAAAGGCTCTGTAACTACAAGTCAGGCCCAATCCATCTTCGGACGCATCGTGTGCCAACTCGTCGCGCGCTGATATGCGAGCGCCACTCTCAGGGGTGCACCTTCGTCATAAAGTCGTCCGGTGAACATGATCGATTGTGGCAATCCTTTCGGGAATCCGCATGGAACTGCAACGGCAGGGTGACCAGTTAGATTTGTAATCAACAGACTCGCGCTGCCCGGTGCCGGCGACACAAACACGTCCCACTTCGACATCAGCTTGTCCATCTCGCGCATCAAGAGGGTTCGCGCCCGCTGTGCTCGGATGTATTCGACCGCTGGAATAAATCGCGAACTTCGAAAAGTATTGGGCCAATCGTTCTCACTCTGACCTGAAAGTTGGTCGATCGCGCGGTTGCGAGTAATGTCGTCGAACGCAGTGGCCGCCTCTGCAACCAGAATGATTCGCAACGCAGCCGTTGAGAATGTCGGAAGTTCGAGCGGTTCGAGATTCGCACCTTGCTTTCGCAACACGTCGAGCGCTGTCTGATAGATCGCCTTTCGTTCCGCATCCTGCTGTGAATCAAACTCATTCTTGAGATAACCAATCTTCATCTGACTCAAGGGCCGATCGGGTTGCCAGTTGAATGGCACATCGCCTACGGTGAGATCGCGTTGATCAGGCCCATAGATCGCCTCCAGTGCGGCGGCACAGTCTTCAACTCCACGACACATTGGTCCAATCTTGTCCATGGTCCAACTAAGTCCCATAGCGCCGTAACGACTAACACGCCCATATGTTGGTCGAAGTCCCGTAACACCACACCGACTCGAAGGTGAAATGATGGAACCAAGTGTTTCAGTACCAATCGCAAATCCCACGAGACCAGAGGCCAAAGCGGATGCCGGCCCTGCGGAAGAACCGCTCGAGCCAATTCGATCTTCTTCAACTGCCCAGGGGTTTCTCGTCATCCCACCAAACCAACGACCCCCTTGCGCGAGTGCTCCCATTGACAACTTCGCAACCAGGACGGCGCCGGCATCGCGCAGGCGTTCGATCACCGTGGCGTCGTAATCAATGACTTGATCGCGAAATGGTTCAGCTCCCCATGTGGTACGGATTCCTTTTGTCGCAAACAGGTCCTTTGCGCCCCAGGGAATGCCATGCAGTGGTCCACGGTATTTCCCTCTCTTGATCTCAGCTTCCGCCTGCGTGGCCTGGGCCATGGCGAGTTCTTCGGTCAGCGTGACTGTGCAGTTCAACTTTGGTCCATACCGCTTCAATCTTCCGAGGTACATCCTTGTGAGTTCGACCGGCGAGACCTTCCGCGTGCGAATGAGCACAGCGAGTTGTGGAACGGTTGCGAATGCCAGATCTTCGACG
This sequence comes from Pyrinomonadaceae bacterium, assembly GCA_036554845.1. Lineage (GTDB taxonomy): Bacteria > Acidobacteriota > Blastocatellia > Pyrinomonadales > Pyrinomonadaceae > PSRF01. The sequence continues at coordinate 2,477 of DATBMP010000523.1, read as the reverse complement.
GAGCTAAATTGCGGTGGATCAACTTTGCTGAGCTTGAACTTGACAGCCTTAGTAGTGAACTTTCGTCCTGGCAGCGTGGGATGAAAAAGAGTTGCCGGCTCGGTATCCAGGGGCACGTCGATCTTTCGAAGTGTCTCGTATCTCTCAAGGTTCGTGTTCGCGTTCTGGAGGGCCATCTGTTTCTGTGCGTCGGTGAGTTCGATACCAAAGAGTTGTTCCGCACCACGAAGCATTTCTTGCGTCACGCGCAGCGGCGGTCGCGCGGGAGAAGGAGACGGAGACGGCGTTGGAGTGGGAGAAGGTGTCTGCGCCATCACAGATGTAGTAGGAAGATAAGGAGCCGAGACTGCCGCAGCACCGAGAGCTGAAAGGAGCCTTACAAAGTTGCGTCGATCGAAATTCAAATCCACGCTTGGATCTTGCTGACTGGCTTTACGTTTACCGTTAGCTTTGTGAAGCTTCTTGCTCATTCTTTATCTCCTCAATCTTGTTTGAGTACGGTTGGAAGCGAGATTATTGTCGCTGGCCGATTATTGATTGATTTTCGACGGAATGTATTGCTCCTGCCCCCCGGGTTTCGAGTCATGACAGTTGGTTTCTTAGGTAAATGGGGATTCGCCCCATGCGAAATCGTCAATCGACAATCAGCAATCGACAATAACTATGGCTGGACCATCATCTGTTGTTGTGAAGCGCTGGCGGAACTACCGTACTTGATCTTTGAAACACTCACTCTCCCAAAACCTGACAACGTCACAATAAACATGTTGTCGTATTGATCTTCCGGAATCGTGGGAAAGGTTGGGCCACCCAGTTCCTTTATGATCTCCGGAACCCGGTTGTTGTGCCCGGCGACAAACACCACTCCACCCTTATGTTGCGATCTGATCTGACGCACCACCTCGGCACTATTGCTCGAATCTACCTTCGTGATTGGAAGGGACAAACGATCAGCGAGTGGTTTCGCCGTCTGCTGGGTACGCATGTATTGCGTTGCGTAAATCGCGGTGACTCCCGCTTCACCCAGGACTCGCGCGATCTCCTGCGCACGTGCCTCTCCTTCCGGACTCAAATGAACATCTGGGTCCGACGGATCGATCTTCTTCTCGGCATGACGCACAAGGATCACTGTCGTTACAGGCCGCGACAACGAAAGGTATCCAAGAACAAGAAGCGCACCGAGAAGAATTCCCACAAGGGAATACAGAACTACTGGTTTGTGCCACAAACGCACTGCTGCCATTACCTCTCCTTTACCAACTTTTAGACTGAAGTTGTTTTCGACGGGCCCACAATGATGGGTTCAGGGAATTCGCGCGCATTATAACCTGACGCTTTTTGCGCCTGCTACGTCGGATGCGTTCGAGCGTGAAAAGATGGTAGTCTATTGCTTGAAAAGAGATAACAACGAGTGGCTCCAACCAACCTGCCTGTAGAGCAGAAACCTTTTCAGTTTATTGAGGTGACGAGAAGTTGAGTCAGCAAGTCGGAAACGAGCTGTCAGAGATTATTGCTGAGGATTTTGGACCCAACGCGACCTATGTCGAAGGCTTGTTGAGCCGTTTTCGAAGCAATCCAGAATCTGTCGATGAGTCCTGGCGAGCGTACTTTGCCGAACTGATTGGCGACGGGAACGAGACGGTAGTATCGGCCAACGGAAACGATGGTGCATCAGCACCTTCTACGCGGAGCGTCACAACCGAGACCGCTGCCGCCGCAGCTCCCGCACCTGAGGCGCCGGTTAAGAAAGAAACGCCTCCTCCTGCCAGTCCCGCTCTCACAACTGAAGTGACTGCCCTTCGCGGCGCGTCGTTGAAGATTGTCGAGAACATGGAAGCTAGTCTTTCAGTTCCCACAGCCACTTCTCAAAGACGCATTCCCGTCAAGCTACTCGATGAAAATCGAAATGTAATCAATAAGTTTCTCCGCGAGCAGGATCGTGGCAAGGCTTCCTACACACATTTGATCGCCTGGGCCATCCTTCGAGCTCTCGATGAGTTTCCCCAATTGAACGATGGCTTTGACGTTGTGAACGATGTTCCGAGTCGCGTCAAACGAACGGATGTGAATCTTGGGATCGCCATCGACTTGACGCGCAAGGATGGCACGAGAAATCTACTCGTTCCGAACATCAAGAACGCGAATCGTCTCAGGTTTTCTGAGTTTCTCGTTGCTTATGACGACGTGATCAAACGAGCGCGTGACGGCAAGTTGCAGATTGGCGATTTTCAAGGCACGACGATCTCGATTACGAACCCAGGAACTATTGGAACACTGTCATCGATGCCGCGCCTGATGGTCGGCCAGTCTGTAATCATTGCCACCGGAGCAATTGAGTACCCGGTTGAGAACCAGGCGATGACACCCGAAGCGTTGTCGCAACTCGGTATTAGCAAAGGCGTAACCGTAAGCAGCACATACGATCACCGCATTATTCAGGGTGCGGAGTCTGGCGCCTTTCTTTCCCGAATGCACGA
>DATBMP010000429.1:0-9761 GCA_036554845.1 Pyrinomonadaceae bacterium | reverse complement strand
GCACAGGACGACAAGCAGTCGGCCAAGGCGAAGAGTAAATTTCTTAAAACGAAGTATGACAAAGGCAAGGACCTGACCACTGTAAGTCTGAAGACTCTCAATTTAGGTGGGTCTATGACTAAAGAGGTCGGGAACCTCCAGGAGGTTTCGCAACTTGATCTGGACGGATCGTTTACTTATCAAGGCGCAGAAATAACCAAGCCTGCCGACTCAGTAACGCTCGCCTTCAAAACCTTTGCTCGTTACCCGATCTATCAACGCCCGCAGAATCTGGTTGCGGTATTGGACAATGATCGAGCCTTGATGCTCGGAGGCACTGGATACAAATCGAACTCGCGAACTTTTGGAATCGAAGAGATTCTTTCCTTGAGTGTTCCCAGCGACGCGATGATTAAGATTCGTGATGCGAAGTCTGTGAAGTTCATTCTCGGCGCACGCGAGATCCAGTTAAGAGAAAAAGATCACGAGGCATTACGCGAACTTGCGCGTGCAATGTCACCGGCGCCTTGAGGCAGTTTAGATCTGGTCCATGAATGTTTTAGGAAAGCCGACTTCGGTCGGCTTTTTTCCTGCGCAATCAATCAAGAATGTGCGAGTAAATGGAGAAAATCCAAATTTGAGTATTTGAAGAAAATCCAAATTTCTAAACGTTTTTGTTCTTCGAACCACCCTTTCGCCGTAAAACCTCAGTGAAAACATCCGAATAAACTGATGTCTACTCGGCATAATTCTTGCAGAAATTCGTACAGCAGCCAGAGGGCTTTCTACTCTTAGTTACTTCGCACGCAAAACAAAGTACATAGGAATCAATACCTCATTTCAGATCGGGTAGAGGTTCCGAATCCTGGTTCAATCAAAACCTAAGGAGTCCACTCTATGAACAAGTTCCTATTAGCTCTACTAGCGATGGTGGTCTTTACGGGCACCGCGCTGGCGCAGTCAAATACGGGAAACCTTGTTGGTACGGTGTCGGATCCTAGCGGTGTCGTCCCAGGGGCGACCGTTACGATTACGGATAACCAGACCGGCAAGGAACGGACGGTCACAACAACCGATTCCGGCTCGTATAGTGTTTCTCAGCTTGATGTCGGCACTTACACCGTCAAGGTGACGGCCGCTGGTCATAAATCCTTCACGGCAACAGACGTGAAGATCGACATCGGCAAAGATTACACGCTGAACGCAATCCTTGAAGCCGGTGAGATTTCGGAGAACGTTACAGTTGTCGCTGGTGCGGACATCATCAATTCTACCGGTGGTGAATTAAGCAACACCGTATCGCAACGACAGATCGTCGAATTGCCGCTCAACGGCCGCAATCCCTTGACGCTGGTCCTGTTGCAGCCCGGTACTTCTTCGAACAGCGCACAAAACACGACCATCAACGGTCAGCGCTCTTCGTTCACCAACATCACGCGTGATGGCATCAATGTTCAGGATAATTTCATCCGTGCTAATGCCGTTGACTTCATTCCTGATCGGCCCAACGTTGACGATACCGGCGAATTCACCATCGTGACTCAGAACGCCGGAGCAGAAGCTGGATACGGTTCATCTCAGATCCAGTTGGTGACGCCGCGTGGCTCAAACGAGTTCCACGGTGCTGCCTTCATCTACAATCGCAACTCAAAGTTTGCGGCCAACACCTTCAACAACAACGCAACCGGAATCCCACGGTCGTTTTTGAATCGGAATCAGTTTGGAGGCAAGATCGGTGGTCCAATTCTGAAGAATCGATTGTTCTTCTTTGGTGCTTACGAAGGTTTTCGTCTCCGCCAAGCGGCCACTGCTAATAGAACAATCCTGCTCCCAGATGCGCGAAATGGTTTGTTCACCTACCAGGATCTTCGGGGCAATATCAGGACGGTCAACCTGTTCGCCCCACCGTTCTCGACCATAACCGGTGTCACATCGGTCAACCCCATCATTCAGAGTCGTATTCTGGCGAACTTGCCGACTGCGGGAAACAATCCGGCTCTCGGTGATAGATTCAACACCACTGGCTTCAGCATCCCCCGCCAACAGAATCAGGATCGCGAAGCCTACACTACTCGCTTTGACTACGATCTGACTGGCAGCCAGTCGATTAGCGGTATCTACAGTTACAGAAAAGAGTATCTGTTCCGTACCGACGTAGATGCACAGCAGGGTGGTACAGCATGCTGCTACACGCCAATTCCTCCGGGATTCCAGGATGCTCATACCAAGTTCCTGAACCTCGCATGGCGCTGGTCTCCAACTGCGAACATTACCAATGAGGTTCGTGGTGGCTGGCAAGGTAGCGATCCGACGTTTGGTGCAACGACACCAGAACCGGCGTTCTTCATCCAGGTTCCGTTAATCAACAACCCCGAGACTGGATTCCAGGCTCAGGGCCGCGACACGGACATCTATAACTTCCAGGACAACGCTGTCTGGGCCCGAGGATCACACTCGATTCGCTTTGGTGGTCAGTTCCAGGCTTTCCGAGTTGCTCCGTTTGGACCAGGTGCCTTCGGCGCGTCCTATATTCCTAACGCTGTAATCGGTGGTGGCTTGACGCCGGCATTCGGAGGCGGGCTGACAGGCAACTTCAATTCAGCAGCCGGATGCGTAACTTCAGGTCCCACTCAGGGACTGAACTGCGCCAGCGATGCCTTTATCGGTACGGCAACCAACTTGGCACGTCTCCTCGGCGGTCAAGTCGGCAGCGTGACTCAAACCTTTAACGCTGACAGCCAGCAGGGAACTCTGCAGGGGATTCCGCCGTCTCGCCAGCTGTTCTACGAACACTACTCGTTCTACCTTTCGGACCAGTGGAGAGCGACTCAGCGCCTGACTCTGAACTTTGGCTTGCGCTATGAGTTGTTTTCGCCGCTTCGCGAACCGAATGGTTTGGCTCTCGAACCGGTCCTTTCGGGTGGAGATATCCGCTCAACCATTCTTAACCCCGTGGGAACGTATGATTTCGTCGGCACCAACAACGGCGGAACAAACTTCTTCAAATGGGACAAGAACAATATTGCTCCGGTGTTCAGCTTTGCCTACTCACCGAATTTCGGGAATAACTTCCTCGGCAAAGCTTTCCCGGGTGAAGGCCGAACCGTTATTCGCGGCGGCTATCGCATGAGCTACGTCAATGACGAGTTCGTACGCGCTGCCGATAATGCCTTGGCTGGCAATGCTGGTCTTTCATCCGGTCTAACTACCGGCTCAATCAATGCGGTTCTGGGAAGTCTTCCGACTCTTACAGCTCCGCCACTACAGGTACCTCGAACCTTTGAGCAGAACAATATACAGGCCGGTAACTTCGGTACCGTGTTCGCTATCGATCCTGACCTCGAGGTCCCTCGGACGCACGAGTTCAACGTCGGCATCGAGCGTGAACTTGGCTTCCAAACTGCTTTTGAGATCCGCTATGTGCATGGAAGAAGCGATAACCTCGTCCGAGGAGTCGACTTAAACCAAGTGCGGATATTCAACGGGTTGGGTGGCAGCACATTCGCTGAAGACGTAGCTCGAGCACGGAACAACATCCTCTTGTACGGGAATGGTCAAGTAAACTGCGTGGTGAGTGCTGCCAGACCTTTGTGCCAGCCACTACAGGTTCTTAATCAGGCACCGTTCAATACCAGCCCCTTCGGCAACCCACTGGGTTTTACAAACACGCTTAATCCAATTCGCGCTTTTGATGTGGGTGAGCTGGCGTTTGTCTACCTTGCAACGTTCCGCACCGGCAATTCGGTGTTGTTGAACAACCCCAATACCGGCGTGGTTGACCTGCTGAGCAACGCAGCGAAGTATCGCTACAACGCACTGCAGACCGAAATTCGTCGGCGCTTCTCGCAAGGGTTGACCTTCCAGGCCAACTATACGTTCCAAAAGACGCTGACCGATGCCCCAGGCACTGGCCAGACTCGCTTTGAACCATTGATCGACAATGCGTTGGGTAGTCAGTTCGAATACGCAATCGCCGACTTCGACACAACTCACGTATTCAATCTCAATGCTATCTACGAACTGCCTTTCGGACGTGGCAAGCGCTGGGGTACCGACGCGGGAACGTGGATGGACCGACTGATCGGTGGCTGGCAATTCACCTCGATCATTCGTTGGGACAGCGCGGCTCCGCTGACGATTGCTGATCCACGCGGCACGCTCAATCGAGCTGGCCGGTCAGGACGACAGACGGCGTTCTCCACACTGACTACTGACCAAGTGAAACAGCTGGTTGGTGTGTTCCGCACCAATTGCGGCGTGTACTTCATCAACCCACAGGTCATTAACCTTGATCTGATTCAATGCGAGCGGGGACTGGTTCGGCCGCGTCTTGCAGGTACGACTGCTGGCGTAGCTTCACTCGGCTTTGCTCAGGCTCCAGTAGCCGGTTCGGGATTTGAGAACGGACAGGTTACGTTCCCCGGACAGGTATTCTTCCATGTCCCTGGTGGTCAAACTGGAAACATGGCTCGCAATGCCTTCCATGGACCAATCTACTTCAACTGGGATGCCTCGATTATCAAGAACATCCGCATCTCAGAGAATGTCCGCTTCCAGATTCGTGGAGAGGCTTTCAACGTTTTGAACCGCGCCAACTTTGTTATTCCGGGGCAGTTCGCAAACGTCGCCAGCTCGACCTTCGGTCGTATGACTGGCAGCTTCACTCCTAGAATTGTTCAATTCGTAGGACGAATTGAGTTCTAACAAGAATCTGCTTTTTGCAGATTCCTTTTGGGCGTCGCTCCTCGCAAGCGACGCCCTTCTTTTTTGATCAGTAGCTCGGAGCGCGGGCGTCTCGCCCGCAACGTCGCCCCAAGCATGATCCGTGCGGGCGAGACGCCCGCAGTTTCGGTACGATTCGCTTTCTCAGAGTGGGGGGAGACGGCCGCGGTTTCGGTACGATTCGCTTTCTCAGAGTGGCGGGAGACGGCCGCGGTTTCGGTACGATTCGCTTTGGCAGCGTGCGGGCGAGACGCCCGCGCTCCCTTTTTACACGGGTCGCTTACCGCAATACCGCAGCCTGCGCGCTCAGGTTCAGCAGGTGCCATCGCTGAAATGTGTTGATTGTTTCATTCGGCATCAACCGCACGTACGCTGTCTGAAAATACAGACGCTCAGGCATGGGCCACTCAAGTCGTACGATCGGATTAAATGAGGCGGGTATGTTGCTTTGTGAGGTTCCTTGTTCGGTCGGCTTTCCTTTATCGCCCGCTTGCTTCTCTTCATAAACCACCGAAGCCTTCACTAAAGCGTCGTAAAGCGGAATCCTCGCCTGGGTTGGTTTACTGGAGGCGGCATCGTATATCGCTACCTGAAGTTTCTGGTCGGTGATTTGATCAAAAGCACTTGCGACCTTTGATGAATCCGTAGACCACACTGGCAGAACGTCCGTTAAGTCATCGTCAAGCAAACGTTCCGAGCCGTCGAGATTTATCAAACGAGGGCGACCGGCCGGCAATCGGTAAGCTTTCTCTCGCACGCCCCACTCAGATTCGGTACAGGCCATTGCAACCAGGGCATGGCTGTCAGGCGCCCAGTCAAAATAGAAATAGATCAAACCCTCACGAGACGTCAGTGGCCTCAGGTCGAACCCATCACGATTGCAGATGTAAACCTGTTCCGTTGAGTACATGGGAATCGTAGGAAACGCTGGTGCGACCGATGGGGTGGGCGAAGGGAGTGGCATCGGTACCACATCGATCACCGGAGGTGGAGTCGGCGTCGGCGTCGGCGTCGGTTTCTCTCCCTTGCGAGCGATGAACGTAATGTAGTTCCCGTCAGGTGACCACGCTACCGTCTCAGGAAAGAGACAATTGAGATCAGGTGGAATCAGGTTGCGAAGAAATTTCCCGTCGGCAGAGTAAAGGTCAATGCGAAAAGCGGCACTCGGATCACTTTCGGTCCCGTAAAGTGCAAGTGCGCGCAACTTGTCCGGCGAGATCACTGTTCTTAGAAGCGCCTCTTCAGGCCGGCGCGTCTCAAAATCAGTTTGAATCGCCTCAAGCTTGGTTGGGAGTTCTTGGTTTGCCAGCTCACCGGGGAGGCTTATATCTGGTTCTAAACGAAATGCCAGACGTTGCGCAGGGACGTCTCGCATCACGAGCGGCCGAACGTCTTGACGATCCCTGATTGTTTGGCAGCCCGTGCTTGAGGTCAGCAGTACAGCAGAAATACTAAGTAATAGAGTTGTCGTGATCTGGGCTCCAGAACTGGTCACATTTCTAACGACAGCGCTGGCGACCGCAAAGAGAGACCTGGCCGCGCCTGCTCGAAAAGATCTTATCAACTCTGATTTTGCCTCATGCGAGTATCTGGGGTCGCGATGATAAAAACGGGGCAGTTAGACTGTCAAACTTCTCAACGATTAGGGACGGATGTTCTTCGTCCGCGCTCATCGCGGTTATAGACCAACTCGCGAGTCAACACCGGATCTAATGCGAACAACGCTCGGATAGTGTTGCGCGGTGAAAGATGGTCCTCATCACCTTCGTCCTCTTCAACACAATTGTGGGCCACTGAACGAGCGATCCGCCGCGAGAGTTGTTCGTAAGAAGGCATGGTGGCGACATAAGCGCGCGACGCCATCACGCCAATAAGATCGCACGTCAACTCTTCGGCACGCTGTCCCCGAACTTGTAGAGCCGTTAAGCTTGAGGCTCGTCTCCCGACAGCACGAAACAGACCCTGCAAACTGTCTTGTTCACCGTCGGCGATGTGCATTAGTTCATGTGCCAGCACGCTAATCATCGCTTCGTCGGAAGGCAAACCAACCAGGAAGATCGTGCCAAACGTAATCGTGTGCGGTGCCCGCAACAACACCGACGCGTTATCACGGGATTCCATATCGGGACGGATCCGCCTCACCGATTGCACTCTGGCAATAGCCTGGCTCAAACGCCGTGGCTGACCAGACGCAAAGCCATATCTACCGGCGAGTTGACGAATTGAACTAATGACTAATGTTTTTGCGACCGGCAATAGTCGCTGAGCGCGCTCAGCACCTGCTACTGCCTCGGGACTTTGAACGGGAAGCGACGGGCGTCCCTGCATGTCGTCGATAGGAATACTGCCCTTCGGATCCTTCTGTCTCTCCAGACAAACCACCTCGATCGCCTTTTCAACCAACTCGCGTGCTTCGGGCGACATCGTCTCGCGTGGATGGCTCGCTTGCGGATTGTTTTGACTGCGTCGCCTGGTTTGCGACGCGCTGGGACCATTACCTGTCTGCAGCACAATCGTCGCCACAAATATGACGGCAAGACGATGCAGGTTGACCCAACGGCCTTTTGTTATTGTGTTCACCACAGCGTTATCGATTCCGCCACAGAGGTTTGCGTTTCTCCTGGAAAGCTTTGATGCCCTCACTCGCATCAGCGGTCTTCATTAATTCATGCAGGTAAAGATTTTCGAGCGGCGCCAGCGCGGCATCCAGCGACCTTACTCTACCGAGATCAAGTGACCGTCTCGTCATTTCTAACGAGGCGGCGGAAAGCTCTCGAAGCTTGGAAAGAATCTCCCCACACTTCTGCGACAGCTGTTCGGGTGGGACAACGTAATTAACCAAGCCCAACTTTAGAGCCTCGACTGCCTCGATCAATTCGCCAGTTAGGATCAGTTCGCGCGCCTTCTTCTCGCCAACAATCCGTGGCAACAGGATCGCCGCTACGGGCGGAAATACTCCCAACTTGATTTCAGGTTGTCCAAATCGCGCACGATCGCTGGCAATGACCATGTCGCACGCGGAGATCAGCTCGCAACCACCACCCAATGCTGGTCCATCCACCACCGCGATCGTTGGCTTGGCCAGTTGTTCCAGCGAACGGAAGATCGCGTGAAAGGAGTCGAGCATGCGATAGATCGTCTCTTCCACATGCTCTTCAACCGCTACGCCGGCACTAAAGGCACGACATTCAGGCGCAGCGTCAAAAACTATGGCGACGATGTCCCGCTGTTGCGCGCACTCGTCAAGTGCCGAACTCACTTCGTTCATCATCGCAATGTTCAGCACGTTAACGGGTGGTCGCGCTAACGTGATACGCGCAATGCGATCCTCGACTACAAACTTAATGTCCTGAAAGGCAGTTTCCATCGATTGCTCTTTCCTGAAATCATATTGATCTGTTCCGACTTAGCACGATTAGTTAGAAGACTGAAGAAACGCAATTTATCATGAAGAGGCAAGGGCGACACAGTCAGCCGTCACAGGGTAGCGTCGAGTCGCACACTCACTCAACACGATCTGCAGTCGCACCACAGGTCGACCCTTCGCCACCGCGTGTCTTTACTGGCTAATGTTGTCATTACGTTTCCGCCAAACTTTTGCAACGTCAGGGTTGTCATATCTGCGCGGAGGTTTAGTGATGTCTATCGTCACGTGCAGTAAATGTGGAATTAAGAATCGCGTGGAGCCGAAATCTGACATGATCCCCCAATGCGGCAGATGCGGAACTCCACTGGATCTGTCCAAAGCTCAAGCCCCGAGCCAGGACACTCGGCCAATTACGGTGACAGATGCGAGTTTCGATCAACAACTTTCTGCCGCTGGCAACAAACCCATTCTGGTTGACGCCTGGGCACCGTGGTGTGGTCCATGTCGCATAGTGGGACCGATAATGGACCAACTGGCCGCCGAGTCAGCCGGAAAATATTTGGTCGCTAAACTGAATGTTGACGAAAACCCACAGGTCGCATCGCGATTTCAAATAGCGAGCATTCCCACAATGCTCATTTTCAAGAACGGAAAACTTCTCGACCGCCTGGTCGGTGCACAACCCAAGAAAGTGATCGCCGATCGGTTAGCTCAAGCATTAACGTGATGAACTGTAGTTGTAGGTGTGGTTAGTTGGATCTCGGACTTTGGTCCTGGGTCTGCGATCTCTGCGTCTCTCGACCCCTGTGATCATTCATGTCACGATGCAAGAAACTAGACACCTGACAAATAAGCGCAAAGATCGCAGAGATGCAAAGGACGCAGAAACGAGACCAAAGGCCAACTGACCACTTAACATCGCCAGCGAATTCGTTCGCCATCCCCGTTTCGTCTTTTTCAGTTCAGTAGGTAATATCCGTCTCTCGCTTTTCACATGTCAGAAAGGTAAGCAAACATGTATCGAAGACTGATTGCTACATCAGCCAGTTGGGTTCCTTTGCCTCTTCGCCTGGGTCTGGGCATCGTTTTCATCGCACATGGCGCGCAGAAAGTGCTCGGTAGCTGGGGTGGTCCAGGGTTCAATACTTTCATCTCCGGCACCACGCCTTTCTCATTCATGCGGCCAACCTGGCTTTGGCTCTCTGCTGCTGCCCTCGGTGAATTCGTCGGCGGAATTCTGGTGTTAACTGGATTCCTCACCCGCGTGGGTGCCTTCCTGATCGCCTGTGTGATGCTGACGGCAGTTGCGGGCGTGCATCCGAATGCGTTCTTTGGCGCGCGCGGAATGGAATACGCGCTGACCTTGCTCTTGGTAGCAATTGCAGTCCTGATTTCAGGGGGTGGTGCTCTTTCGATTGATCGATCTCTGCAGGGTGGGCGTCGTCGCTAAGCTAAGCACTCGCACGTACATTACAAATGCCGCGTTAGAAAATCAGCAGGCGCAACTTACTCACTCGCGTTCGACTAACCTGTCATGAAACGCTCTCCGCTGGTCGTAATCTTCACAACCGTTTTCATAGATCTCGTCGGGTTCGGCATCGTAATTCCAGTTCTGCCTTTGTATGCAGAGGGCACCACTTTCAACGCCAGCCCGCGCATGGTTGGACTCCTCTTTGCCTCGTACTCCGTGATG
>DATBMP010000425.1:0-13155 GCA_036554845.1 Pyrinomonadaceae bacterium | reverse complement strand
GCTATTTCACCTGAAGAGGGTTTTGTCGCGGGAAAGTTCAGTGAACTACGTGATGAACATTCAAGAATCATCAAGAGCGATCCGGAAAAAGAGCGCGATATAATTTTCGGTCTCCCGCTGGTGGATGTTACGAATCTTGATTAACGGCTAGCTGACAAAGCAAGCGGATTGACGACCACCTATCGGTGCTTGAACAGCTGGTTCGGCTGGTCTCAGACCTTGAGCTTTACCTTTTTATGGAAGTTATTTATGACGTCTCAGTTCTGGCCCAGGCTCAGCGCTACCCTAAGGCTCGAACTGGGGTGTTTCGGGTGGTGGATAATGTCGCGCGAGGGCTAGCTAGTTCGCCTGAATGCAATCTACATTTTTGCGTCTCCGAGTCGATCAATGAACCGATCGAATTCTTGTCACGTGATGCGCAACTTCGCGATGTGGATCTGGCGTTAAGCAATTCAGCACGACTAAAACTGACGCTTTACAATCAGATTCACAAGCTGACTGACCGAGTAGAGTTAGCGCCGTCAGCGATGTCGGCCACCATGTTCAAGACGGCGCGAAAAGGAGTTTACTCTCTGGCCAATTTTATCGGCCACCACGGTCAAGTCTTGCGAACTAAAGATCTTGCTGCCGATGTTTACCATTCTCCTTTCCATCCGCTACCTGAGCAAACACGTGGTCAGAATGGAATGAAGCGTTTCCTGACCGTATACGACCTGATTCCGACTATCTATCCCCAATTTTTTGAGACGGATTTAAAAGAACTCTTTGCGCAGATCCTGAATAGCTTACGGCCGGACGATTTTGCTTTCTGTATTTCGGAATGCACTAAGCACGACCTATGCAACTACCGACCTGATCTCGATCCGGCACGGGTATTTGTCACTCCGCTTGCTGCCTCAGAAGTGTTTTTCGCCTGCACCGACACGCAGCGACTGTCACAAACGCGTAGCCGCTATCATATTCCCGAAGGAGCACAGTACTTTCTCGGGCTTAGCACATTGGAGCCGAGGAAGAATATTGAACAGTTGATCAAGTGCTTTGCTCGTCTGGTCAAGGAGGAAGCGCTTGACGACCTTTACCTCGTACTCGTCGGAACACACGGCTGGAACTATGGTGGGATTCTCACGACGCTCGAAAAAGATGAGTTTCTAAAACAGAGAATAATTGTGACGGGTTACGTGCCCGATGAGGACTTGGCGCCGCTGTACAGTGGAAGTTTGGGGTTTATTTACTTGTCGCTTTATGAAGGCTTCGGGTTGCCGCTTCTTGAAGCAATGCAATGTGGCGCTCCGCTCATAAGCTCGAACACTTCAGCCATACCTGAAGTCGTGGGCGATGCGGGTTTGATGTTTGCTCCTTCAGATGAGGATGAAATCTGCCATGCAATGTTACGGTTGTACAAAGACCAGGAGTTGCGCGAACGGATGTCGCGACGTTCGCTGGAACGTTCCCGACTGTTTACCTGGGAGCGGACCGTTTCAGAAACGATAGCCGGATACAAGGCGGCTTTGGGTTGAGACACTGCACGTTTGCAAAGACGTGCAAACTTCGGCGGGTGCGTTATCCGCACCCAGTTGACCATTATCAAGAGTGGTCGTGGACACTAGAGGACAATGATTTTTCATAGCTGCAAGTTGGCCGGCGTTTATTTAATCGAACTTACATATTTTGAGGACGAGCGCGGGTTTTTTGCTCCTTCTTTCTCCCGTCGCGTTTTTGAAGAGCGCGGATTGACAGGTGACTTCGTCGAAAACAACATCTCTTATAATCGGCGCAGCGGCACACTGCGCGGTCTGCACTTCCAGGTTGCCCCTTATGCTCAAGCGAAACTTGTTCGGTGCACGCGAGGATCAATCTTTGACGTTGCAGTAGATTTGCGGCGCGACTCACCAACCTTTCGCCAGTGGGTGGGCCATACCTTGTCCTCGGATAACCGTCTTCTTATGTACATACCTGGCGAAATGGCCCACGGGTTTCAGACGCTCGAAGACGACACCGAAGTCTTTTATCAGGTATCCGAGATCTATCAACCAAACGCTTGTGCAGGATTACGTTGGAATGATCCGGCCTTCGGCATTGAATGGCCTTTGCCGGATGATCCAATTATTCTTGACCGAGATTCCTCATATCCCGATTTTGGGGGTTAGGCGCTTGAAGGCGCTTGAACCTTGGTTAGCACGAACGAGATCGTTTTGCGAAAGGCAGTATTAGTGAAAGCTCTGATCACTGGAATAACAGGACAGGACGGCAGTTATCTGGCCGAGCATCTGTTGTCGCTTGGCTATGAGGTCCATGGGCTGGTCCGCCGCGTGGCACTCGAGGATCCGGATCGCCGTTTCACTCGCATTCGCCACTTGCTGGATCGCATCCAACTGCATGCTGCCAGTCTCGAAAGTTACCCTTCGATTTTTGCAGTTGTCAGCAGACACGGTTTCGATGAGTGCTATCACCTGGCTGCACAATCGTTTGTCGCAGAAAGCTTCGCAGATGGGTTCTCTACGATGAACACAAACATCAACGGTACCCACTACATGTTGGCAGCGCTACGCGAGTTGCGGCCGGAATGCCGTTTTTACTTCGCAGGCTCTTCAGAAATGTTTGGCTTGGCTCAGCAAACACCGCAGTCCGAGACCACACCTTTCCATCCACGGTCCCCTTACGGAATAAGTAAGGTAGCCGGGTTTGAACTAACTCGTAATTATCGGGAAGCTTATGGAATGTTCACGTCCAGCGGGATTCTGTTTAATCACGAAGGGCCACGGCGCGGTTTCGAATTTGTAACCAGGAAAATCACATCAACTGTAGCTCGCATCAAGGCTGGATTGGCGAAGGAGCTTCGCTTGGGCAATCTGGATGCCCGTCGCGACTGGGGTCATTCGAAAGATTATGTCAGGGCGATGCATCTGATGTTACAGCAAGATACCGCTGACGATTTTGTGGTGGCAAGCGGCGAATCGCATACGGTGCGCGAATTTTGTGAGCTCGCTTTCTCAGAAGCCGGTCTCGATTACCGCGACTTCGTCCACGTTGATGAGCGCTTCTATCGTCCTGCTGAAGTTGAGTCGCTGGTTGGTGACGCCAGTAAGGCGCGTCGCGTACTTGGATGGGAACCGACTTATACTTTCAGTGAACTTGTTCGCGAGATGGTCCAGAACGATCTGATGATGACGTCGGGTCAAGTGGATCTCCTTTCCGACTCGGTCACGCCTGCGCGCCGTTGAGTGGCGCAATGGTTCACCATCCCAAAGAGTCGATGCGAATTCTTTATGACGGAGGGGCATATCAGGAGCACCGACGGGGCGGAATCAAACGCTATTTTGCTAACCTGATCAGCCGGCTACCTGATGACTTTGAACCAGAGTTGACCTCCTGTCGCCCCCCTGATGTTAGCGAGCCCTCGCATCCAAAGCTTCGCATTCACCGGTTCCGACGTTTCCGTCCACAACGCATCTCTCTAAGATTTGAAGCCCTCTTCTTTGGCCGCTTTCGCGATGCTCGCCATTTTGATCTTGCGCATCCGACATACTACACACTGTTGTCTCAGAGTGAGATCAGCGATTATCGTTGCCCGGTAGTTGTTACCGTCTGGGACATGATCCACGAGCTGTTCCCGGACTTGGATCCGTCAGGCACCGTTATCGCGCGGAAGAAGCGGGCCATAGAAAGGGCCGACGCAATATTGTGTATCTCCGAAAACACTAAGCGCGATCTGCTCGCACACTATAAAGTCGATGAGAGTAGAGTTTTGGTGACGTATCTCGCTTCTGATCTAGACCCCGGTACTCAACTCGAAAACGAGAGTATTCAACCGGAAGCATATTTTCTCTACGTCGGGGAACGCGCTGGATATAAGAATTTTGATGGTTTATTATCCGCGTTCGCAACGGTCGCAACCACGCTACCAAAGGTAAGTTTGTTTACCGTGGGAGAGCCTTTCAGCAGCGACGAAGAGCGACGTATTGCTGAGCTGGGTTTGAGTTCGCGAGTTAGAAATTACACTGGTGTATCAGACACCGAGTTGAGTAGGCTGTACCGGCAGAGTATCGCTTTTGTTTATCCTTCTTTGTATGAGGGTTTTGGTATTCCGCCGCTCGAAGCAATGCAATGCGGGACTCCCGTGGTCGCTTCGAATCGTTCGAGCATACCTGAAGTGGTTGGCGACGCCGGAATCTTATTTGATCCTGGCCACGCAGATGAATTAGTTGAAATTCTGATCGCTCTGGCAACACAACCTGAGATGCGTGCGCCCCTGATAGCTCGCGGATCACATCGCATAAATCAATTTAACTGGGACCACACGGCCCAACAGACGTTAAGAGTTTATAGACAGCTTGCACGTTAACTCTGCCCGAACGAACGAGCGGGGTGGGCAAGCGGGGAATGGATGTTTCATTGAAAAAAGCGCTGATTACAGGAATAACGGGCCAGGACGGCTCCTATCTCGCAGAGTTTCTATTAGCTAAGGGTTACGAGGTCCACGGTATTATTCGTCGCGCCTCCACATTCAACACTGGTCGAATTGATCACCTTTACAAAGATCCACACATAAACGGAGTGCACCTGTTCTTGCACTATGGTGATATTGCCGATTCGACCAACCTCATCAAACTGCTCTATCGCATCCAGCCGGATGAGATCTACCACTTAGCCGCGCAAAGCCACGTCCGAGTAAGTTTTGACATCCCTGAATACACCGCGGATGTTACTGGTCTTAGTACCATCCGCATTCTCGAAGCTATTCGCGAGACTGGTCTAAAGGCGCGGTTCTATCAGGCAAGCAGTTCTGAAATGTTCGGTAAGGTCCATGAGGTGCCGCAACGCGAGACGACTCCGTTCCATCCGCGAAGTCCGTATGGTGCTGCGAAGGTCTATGCCCACTGGGCCACCGTTAACTATCGCGAGTCTTACAACATGTTCGCCTCTTGCGGCATCCTCTTCAATCACGAGAGCCCGAGACGTGGCGAAACCTTCGTAACACGAAAGATCACGCGTGCCGTGGCGCGTATCAAAGCAGGCCTCCAGGACAAGCTGTATTTAGGAAACCTCGACGCAAAACGCGATTGGGGTTATGCGAAAGAGTATGTTGAGGCGATGTGGTTGATGCTTCAGCAAGACAAACCCGACGATTACGTTATTGCCACTGGTGAGACACACTCTGTCGAGGAGTTCCTTGTGGAGGCGTTTCGGCAAGTTGGCCTTGATTGGCGCGATTATGTCGAGCTTGATCCCAAGTATCTTAGGCCGGCAGAAGTTGATCTCTTAATTGGCGATGCTTCAAAAGCCAAGCGAGAGCTGGGTTGGGAACCCCGAGTCACTTTTAATGAACTTGTGCGATTGATGGTTGACGCTGACACTTCAATCGTCAGCAATAGTGGGCATGAGGTTTTCGGTGATATCAACTCCAGCAGTGCCTCATCTTCTCGCTAATTCTTAAGGAAAGTGCTTTGAATCATAATTTTCCGTACAAACGAATAGTCGTCACTGGCGGTGCCGGTTTTCTCGGTCGGTTTATTGTCGAGCGACTGCGACGTTTGGAACAGGTCGAGGTATTCGTCCCACGACGCGCTGACTTCAACCTGGTAGAGCTGGCAGACATTAAGCGGCTTTATTCTGCAAGAAGACCAGATTTGGTAATTCATTTGGCGGCAACTGTTGGTGGCATCGGTGCTAACCAAAAGAACCCGGGATTGTTTTTTTACGAGAACCTCATGATGGGGGTGCAATTAATCGAACAGGCACGACTTCACAATGTGGATAAGTTCGTAGCGTTGGGGACTGTCTGTGCCTATCCAAAGTTTACCCCCACTCCTTTTCGCGAAGCCGATTTGTGGAATGGATACCCAGAAGAGACTAACGCTCCCTATGGCCTGGCGAAAAAGATGATGCTGGTGCAATCACAAAGCTACCGGCAACAATACGGTTTCAACTCCATCTTTCTTTTGCCTGCGAATCTGTATGGACCCGGCGATAACTTCGACCTCCAAACATCGCATGTGATCCCGGCAATCATCCGCAAGTGCATCGAAGCACGTGAATCAAGGGGCGCGGTCGTTTCGGCGTGGGGTACAGGCAATGCCTCTCGTGAGTTTCTTTATGTTGAGGACTGTGCCGACGCCATTCTGCAAGCGTCCGCACTCTATGATGAGAGTGAGCCAGTCAATATCGGAACAGGCAACGAGATCAAGATCTCGGAACTAGTGCAGCTCATCAAACAATTGACGCGTTTTGAAGGCGAGATCAGGTGGCAGAGCGATATGCCAGATGGTCAACCACGGCGCCGGCTGGATGTGACCCGCGCGTTAGAAAAGTTTCAGTTCCGTGCCAATGTTTCATTGGAGGAAGGTTTGAAACGGACGATCGAATGGTACGAGACCGCAAGATTGGCAGACCACGGTCAAACAAACTCAACTACTGATATCGATACCGGCTTACTCGAATCCTTACGCTCCTCACAACTCTGAATCGCAATGTATGGCGCCGAAGATCTCCATCATCACTCCGTCCTTTAACCAGGGGCATTACCTCGAGGAAACAATTCTTTCCATCCTCGGCCAGCATTACGAACCTCTCGAACTCATCATCATCGACGGGGGAAGCACTGACAGCAGCCTCGATGTGATTCGCAAATACCAGGACCATATTTCTTATTGGATAAGCGAGCCTGATCGAGGACAGGCCCATGCACTTAACAAGGGCTTGGCGCGGGCCACTGGAGATATCGTGGCCTATCTCAACAGCGATGATCTTTATCGACCTGGGACCTTTAGTGCTGTGGTTGAGTACTTTAGCAATCAACCGGAATGTGACTGGCTTTGTGGCGACACAGTGATGTTTGGAGAGGGACTGGAGGATCAATTGATCTCGGCTGAAGTCCCAAAGTCAGCCGCCCATGCACTCTCCTGGGCTTATACCGCCCCGCAGCCCGGCATGTTTTGGAAACGTGACTTACTTCGCGACGGATTTTCGGAAAAGTGGCGTTACTGTTTTGATCATGAATTGTACGTGCGCCTGTTGCTTGAAGGTCACCGATGTGAACATGTGAAGTCGACCTTTGCGGCGTATCGGCTGCATCCGGACAGCAAGACAGTGGCAGAAGGTAACTTATTTGATCATGAGTTTGATGAAATCGCCGCGATATATGAATCCAAACTTGATCGCGGGGATCGACGCTGGTGCGCGGCTACACGTTTGTTGCGCCAATCATTTCAAGCGAGTCGCGCGGGAAATAAACTCGAAGCTGCAAAAGATCTGATGCAAGCATTACTGATTCATCCGGAGTCCGTCTCCGCAAGAAATTTTTGGGGCTGTTTCCGCCAATTGCTTTTGGGGTCAGCCGCGCGTTAGTCGTCTTGCGGTTCGTCAAATCTCGAATTTAGCTTCTAGTCCCAATCATTCACTAAAGTGCACTATCACTTAATCGGAATCTGCGGTACCGCTATGGCCTCGCTCGCGGGGATGCTGCAAGCGCGCGGTCACCGGGTCACCGGCTCGGACGCGAACGTCTACCCACCAATGTCCACCATGCTCGAGTCACTCAATATTCGAGTAGAGCAGGGATACAAAGCCGAGCACGTTGCTGACACGCCCGATTGTGTGATCGTTGGCAACGCGATACCGCGCGGAAATCCCGAAGTCGAAGAGACCCTCAATCGCAAACTGCTCTACCGCTCGCAAGCTGAAGTTGTAAAGGAAGAGTTCATCCGCGGGCGCCGTTCGTTAGTCGTCGCCGGTACACACGGGAAAACAACTACTACCAGCATTGCAGCGTGGTTGATGGACCAGGGCGGTCTGAACCCAACCTTTCTAATCGGAGGCGTTGCGCAAAACTTCGGCGCTAGCTTCCGAGTTACCGACAGTGACTATTTTGTGATTGAAGGAGATGAATACGACACAGCGTACTTCGACAAGGGACCGAAGTTCATGCACTACCTGCCAGAAATCGGAATAGTCAACAACATCGAATTCGATCATGCCGACATCTATGCAGATCTGCCGGCAGTTAAACTCGCCTTTCGCCGCTTCATGAATCTCGTGCCCAGCAATGGACGCCTGATCGTCGGGTGGGACAATCAAACAGTTCGAGAGGTAGTTGGTTCATTTGGAAAGAAACTATTCACGAATCTCGAGACGTTTGGATACACGAGTGAAGCGCGTTGGCAAGTTCGCGATCCTCAGTACGCTGAACAGAGTTCTCATTTCAAAGTCTTTCGAGAGAATGAGTTTTGGGGAGAGTTTGAAACCCCTCTGCTCGGAGATTTCAACCTGCTCAATTGCCTGGCGGTAATTATTGCAGCCGACGCCTGGGGGATTAGTAGCGAGTCGATTGCGGCATCACTCGCCTCTTTCAAGAACGTTCGACGACGTGCCGAGGTTCGTGGCGAAGAAGGCGGTGTCACTATCATTGACGACTTTGCACACCACCCGACAGCAGTGAGAGAAACGTTGCACGGACTGCGTCGCAGGTACAAGGAGCGGCGACTTATTGCTGTTTTCGAGCCGCGATCATGGTCGTCCCGACTTGCAGTCTTTCAAGATCAATATGCGAACGCCTTCGTATCCGCTGACTATGTCGTGATAGCCAATGTGTTTGACAGTCGGACCGCTACAGAAAAGGGACAGACGCTTAATACGAACAAACTAATTGAAGATATTTCGAAACAGGAGAAGCCCGCATTTGCTTTGCCGGACGCAGACGCAATCGTCGAACATCTCATGCCCGAACTTAAAACTGGCGATGTAGTGGCAGTTATGTCGAATGGCGGGTTTGGTGGAATTCACGAGAAGCTACTTGAGAGACTGCGTCAACAATAAAACGCCCTTCACAATTTCCATAAACATTCGTAACCGCCTTGAACACTTGCTGGGGTACAAGTAGAACCTGCCCCCGATAGGAGGAATCCCCCGCAAGTGAAAAACCTGTCTTTATTCGATCAAGCCCGCAAGATAGCCAAAGACCCACGCGCCGTTAATCTGGGTCAAATCTCCAGTATCTCGCGAAAGGATTTTGACGAACATGAAACCTTGTGTTTCAGTTCGGCAGCTCCTGGTGTGGAATATGCCTGCTTGTTGATCGAGAACGCGTTGTTATTGAAGCCCAATCGGGCGGGGAGGATCTACGCGGGATTCGAGAAGCTGTCTTTTCTACAACCAATCGTCGATCGCTATTTAAGAATCGCCGATATCTCTGAAGCCGTCTTCATTTTCGGCGAAACCGACTGGAAGCCTCCGAGACATCCCAACATTCGAACCATTCCACTTACTCCGGAGTTCAATCTGTCTCGTGAATGGTTCTTGATTTCAGATTCGCCAACACTGAGGGTTGCAGTCGTGTCGCAGGAAGAGGATCGGTTTGAAAAGCCCTCAGATGAACGGGGAAATTTCAGAACTATCAAGACCAGCAATCAGAACGGTGTAGTCAGACTCGCAACCGCCGCTGAAGGATTAGTTGACTGGTCGCTCGCGGCTTGAGTCAGGTACTTGTCTAGCCAGTTCCGCAGGCGCTTCAATCTCCACATCACGTTCCACGACGAGCAATGGCCGCGAGACGGCGCGCTCCACCGCACCGGGATTAGCTTCTACCTTCGATGTCAGCACACGACGAATTCGTGGTGGTAAAAACTTAGAGGCGAAGAGAGCAGTTGCACCGATCAGTTCGACGACATCACCGCCACCATTCCAGTGCTCCCTTACCACAGACGGATCAGTTCGCTGGGCCAGTCTCAAGAGAGTCAAAGCAATCAGGTAAGCGTCGTCGATTTGTCCGACGAACGGAATCAGGTCTGGAACAAAGTCGAACGGGATAAGGGCATAGACGATAGCGCCAGCCACCAGGGCCTTTTCGGTTTTTGGCACCCGCGAGTCGGAGAGCAGCCGCACGCAAAGGAGCACCATGTTGGGAACGAAAAGTAAAAGGTTTCTCATCCGTCGTCTTGCCTCAAATGCCATCGCAATTACCTCACTTGGATTGTGCTAAACGAAAATCGAATCGGAACGGTTCTAACATTATCATGAATTAATGTTGAGACCTGTCTGGGAGTTGGTTGGTCAGTGTCAGTCGACCGATGCCACGGGCTTGTCCTGTGGTTCTTCACGTTCGCAGCTACAAAAAGAGCCGTGTTCGACGATTGATCCTCTCGCCACGAACTTGCCGTGGCATCCTTATCACTCATCGCTCCCTTCTAGCTGCAAGCGTGAAGCACCACGGAGCAAGCCCGTGGCATCAATCTGATCCTAGCCTAATACTCGACGCAAAACTTGTCGCGTCACGCCTCGTTCGTTAGACTCCAGTCTCTTTTCCAACACATTTACGACAGCGTGGAGAGCGATGAACATACTCGAACGAATTAGACAGCGCGCCGCTTCACGACCGCAACGCATTGTTCTGCCTGAAGGTAACGACGCGCGCGTGGTTAAAGCCGCCGGAATCTGTTCCCGTGAGAGTTTAGCGCGCATCATCCTGCTTGGCGACGAACAAACGGTCCGCGAAACCGCGAGTCGCGAAAGCGTGGACCTGGCTGGTGTCGAAGTTATCGACTACAAGCGTGCGCAGGATTTTGAGAAGATGGCGAATGTTCTTCACGAGTTGCGCCGAGCGAAAGGAATGATGCCGGATGAGGCTCGCACGGCGCTCGCCGATCCTCTCTACTACGGAAATCTCATGGTGCGTCTGGGGCGGGCCGATGGATCGGTCGCCGGCGCCACCAACACAACTTCACATACCGTTCGCGCTGCTCTTATCTGCCTCGGAGTCAGGCCCGGATTCAAACTCGTTTCCAGTTTCTTTCTTATGGTTTTTCCTGACACTCGATTTGGTCATGACGGCGCGATGATCTTCGCTGATTGTGGTGTGGTAATCGAACCGTCTGCACCTGAACTTGCCGAGATCGCAATCGCATCCGCCGATTCGTGTCGAGCGTTGCTGGGCACCGAGCCCCGCGTTGCGATGCTCTCTTTTTCAACCAAAGGAAGCGCCAAACACCGGCTCGTGGATAAAGTCGTCGAGGCCACCCGAACCGCCAAAGCGCGGGTTCCAGATCTCGCCCTCGATGGCGAACTCCAAATCGATGCTGCCCTGGTACGGTCTGTTGCGGAGTCAAAGGCACCTGGTTCTCCAATCGGTGGAAGCGCCAACGTTCTTATCTTCCCGGATTTACAGTCGGGGAACATCAGCTACAAGCTCGCGGAACGACTGGCCGGCGCAACAGCAATAGGTCCGATACTGCAAGGGCTAGATAAACCTGCAAACGATCTTTCGCGAGGCTGCAAGGCCGAAGACATTGTCGATGCGGTGGCCATAACGGCAGTTCAAGCACAAAGTCGTCAGCAGAATGTCTAGAGGCAACTCCACAGCAGTCAATTGCGCATCCAAGCAGGGCAAATCCAGGATTCAGAAAAGGAATCAATGCCAGCCCTGATCTATCGCTCTCTTCTGCTGCTGTTGCTTGTGATCCCGATTTGCGGGTCAGATGCGGTTTTTGGTCAGCAGCCCCTACCTTCACCATCTCCAACACCTCAGCAAGATGAGCCGGTCAAAGTTTTCACAGAAGAGGTGCGTCTGCCTCTAATCGCCGTCGACCAGTACGGTCATTACGATCCGACGCTCGAACTTGAAGACATCCTGATCCTGGAAGATGGTGTGGCCCAACAAGTTCGCAGTGTGCGAAAGATTCCAGCAAACGTGGTTTTGTTGTTGGATACTGGCGGTGAGGTAGGTGGCCTGGGCGGCCAGTCAAAGCAGCCAATTTTGACGCGAGACGTCGCGATAAAACTTTTAGGTCAACTGAAACCTGGTACGTGGGTCTCCGTGATGCAGTACAACAACTCGGTCGATACGATTCAACGCTGGACAATGGACCACCAGGAAGCAATCAGGACGTTGAAGACAAAACTATCTTCAGGCAAGCGCGCTAAGTTTAGCGATGCTATCGCCGCTGCTGCCAATGAACTCAAAGACCGGCCCGAAGGTAGCAGGCATGTTGTTCTGATTACTGATGGAGTGGATACAGGAGGAAAAATCGACCGGGCTGAAGGGCTGAAACGACTGATGGCTGCGCGCGCGACCGTACATGTCATCAGCTATACGGAGTTTGTTAGACAAAAGAAGGAAGGACGACCTTCCGACGTAACCGTGGGTCCACGTCCTAACTCTTCAGATCCGATCAGGAGTACTGACCCGACGCAGCCGCCTGGGACAACGCGTAGTCCATCGTTTGGTATCGGTATCAGATTCGATCCTCCGATGCGACGGCAACGTAAACGTTATGAAGGTGAGGTCCAGAAAAGTCAGCAGATGTTGATTAATGTCGCTCAAGAAACCGGAGGACAGATCTTTTTGCCGAAGAATAGTGAAGAGATGCTGGCTGAGACGAAGGAAGTAGCGAGAGATATTGGGGCCGAGTACGTTGTCAGTTATCGACCGAAACGACCGTTAGCGAATGCGAGGCGTGGTGAGTATCGGAAGATTGAAGTGGCTTCGCGAAGGGTTGGATTGAGCTTGCGTTCGCGTCGAGGGTATGTGGTGTCTGAGTAATTTTGGATTGCGGATTGCGGATTGCGGGTTTGGGATTGCGGATTTGGAATTTCGAATTTGGAATTTGGAATTGCGGATTGCGGATTGCGGATTTTAGGACCCTTCATCACGAGTGGCTTTGAAATCCGAAATCCGAAATTCGAAATCCGAAATCTTCCTCAATTAACCAACGCTTCCATCTGGTTTTCCCAAAGCTGGACGACTCGCGCTACTTCAAATTCTTCACTCTTGGGCAGCAGCGACACCCGTCTTAATTCATCCCAATCCGCTTTCGGAACTCGGTGAAAAGCCACTACGACTTTTGGATCGAACTGCCGGCCCACCCACTCGTCAAGCTCACGTGCCGCGTCTTCATACGACTTGCCACGTCGATACACCCGATCACTTGTCATCGCATCGAACGCGTCAGCTACTGAAAAGATGCGCGCGCAAAGATCAATGTCCTCGGCTTTCAAGCCTAGCGGATAGCCTGAACCATCCCACTTCTCGTGATGCTGGGCCACAACTCGCGCCGCGCCTTCCAAAAACTCTATGCCCCGCAGAATCTGTTGCCCATGCGCCGGATGTTCACGCATCCGCACCCATTCTTCATCCGTCAACTTTCCTGGCTTGCGCAAAATCGAATC
>DATBMP010000421.1:0-10273 GCA_036554845.1 Pyrinomonadaceae bacterium | reverse complement strand
TGGATTAAGATCCATTTCACTGAAAAATAATCCGTAGTTGCGCATTCGGATTTGACCCAGACTGCGAGCGAGATGACTCGATGGAATCCATAGTTTTTCTTGAGCGGAACACTTTTCAGGTCGAGTTCTCCCGGCCGAGTTTTAGCCACACCTGGACGGAGTTTGGAGAGATTGACCAGACCCACGCGGTCGAATACCTGCGTGACACCTCAGTGGCGATTGTGAACAAGCTTCCATTGCGCGAGTCGGAACTGTCGAGACTTCCAAAGCTGAAGCTGATCGCCGTCGCTGCCACCGGTGTAGACAACATCGATCTCGATTTTTGCCGGCGCAAAGGAATAGCCGTCTGTAATGTTCGGAATTACGCAGAGCACTCTCTGCCGGAACATGTTCTGACGCTGATGCTGTCGCTGCGCCGAAACCTCATCAACTATCACGAGGATGTACGGCGTGGTGAATGGCAGGATGCCAAGCAGTTCTGTCTACTTACACATCCGATACATGATCTGTTCGGCGCCACAATCGGCATCATTGGTTGGGGTTTCCTGGGCCAGGCAGTTGGCCATATAGCTGGCAGCCTGGGAATGAACGTGCTAGTCGGTGAACGGAAAGGTTCGGATGCGATTCGGAAGGGCCGAGTGTCTTTCGAAGACGTGTTACGGTTCAGTGATGTGGTGACCCTGCATTGTCCTCTGACGGCTGAGACTCGGAACCTGATTACCTCGTCAGAGCTGCGGCTGATGAAGTCCGACGCGCTGCTTATCAATACTGCTCGGGGCGGATTGGTCGATGAAGATGATCTGCTGGAAGCGCTGACTCAACGCTGGATAGGAGGCGCAGCAGTTGACGTCCTGACCAAAGAACCACCACGCGATGGTAATGTTCTGCTTTCCGCGAATCTCCCAAACCTGATCGTGACACCTCACATAGCGTGGGCCAGCCGCGAAGCAATGCGAACCCTTGCCGACCAACTGGTCGAAAACATTGAAGCGTTCTTTCGTGGCGAAGTGAAAAACCGGGTGGTTTAGATATTTCGTTTACAAAAAGAAAGCCGCGCCGACAGGAGCGCAGCTTGCGGTTTGACAGGCTTTTGGCAGTCTTCTTCGTTAGGAGGCTGTCGACTCGCTGGAAGCGGCCGGGGTTTCATCGTGATGCTCGGTCGTGTAAAGACGGAGGATATCCTGACCTTGTCGTGATCTTGGATCGATGGTCCTCAGGTGCTTGCGTCCCTGCATCTCCCAGATCGCTGTGACCACTCCGTCCTTCTCCACAGCGTGGTAAGTGATCTCTTCAGTACTAATCTTGGCCGGCGCTTCTTGCTCTGCTTCGGTGGCAGTTTCAGTCACTGCGGTTTCGTTCTCAGACATTTTCCTCCTAAGACCCCTCTCAGAAACTATTCAAATGTTTTGTTTTCAGGATTGTGGCATACGAAATCTCTGGCTGTCTAGCGGGAGGGGAAATTGGAAATTTGGATTTGGGATTTGGGATTTGGGATTTGGAATTTCGAAATTGGGGTTTACCCCCGTTGGTGCGATTGCAGCGAATGGGTGGTTTTCGACCAGCTTCAAATCAGCTTCAGCAATCGCAACTTCGGGCGTAAACCCCAATTTCGAAATTCCAAACCCCAATTTCCAAATCCCAATTTCGAATTTCCAATTTCCGTCGCCGCACATCAACCAAGACGCATTGCTACTTCAACTGCACGACGGGGAACGATTACCCCCCAACCCTGTCGCGCGACATCTATTCCGGGAACCCTTTCCGCTGTTTCAATCAACACAAGTTTCGCTTGCTGTGGAGTCAGCTTCGGGTTCGCCTCGAGCATGCACGCGACCGTCGAAGACACGATCGGTGCAGCGAACGAAGTTCCGTCAACAAACTTGTAGTGATGATTGATAACGTTCCCTTCATGCAGTTTGATGGTTATCAGTTGTCGCAGAAGTGGCGCAGGCAGATCTCTCGCTTCATAAAGATCCTTGTCTACTGTGCTGTACGATTCGATCATGCCGCGCAGCTCATGGTCCATGGCGGTATCGAGTTCCGAATACAAGTGCGCCTCGTCCGCGGTGGGTGTGTGAGGAAGGATCGGCGCAGCGACCCAGATCCCCGGAGCGATCAATTCGGGCTTTTGCAGACCATCGATTGTTGGTCCATATGACGAGCGGTACATTCCCCGACGTGCGCGGTTCGTTGAATTTTGATCGTCCAACCCGCCCACTGAAATTGCCGAAGGCGACGAGGCCGGTGGCAGCACCGGATGTCCCGGCGCCATGCCAGCGTTTCCGACAGCGCAAACCACGATCACGCCTTCCTTCACCGCCCGCTCGACGGTCTGGCAAAGCGAGTTGTGAAGATATGACTGTAGAAAATCGCCCCCTGCGGAGATGTTAATGATCCCTACGCCGAACTCTTCACGATGGTCCAATATCCATTCGAGACCTTTTTCAATGCTCGCTTCTGGAATGTGACCACTCTTTCCAATCTTCACCAGGACCAATTTCGCCTCGGGCGCGATCGCACGGTAGAAGCCCTCCGACAGATGTCCGTTCCCCGCTGCCACAACCGAAGTCATCATTCCATGCCAACTAGCAACATCCGGTTTTTCAAATAACGACGAGTCTTTCCCGGTTTGAAAAATATTGTGATAGGCGATGATCCGGTTTGTCGGTTTGGTGAGATCGGGATGCGCGTAAAAGCCGGAGTCGAGAAACGCGATCGTGGTACCACGTCCAGTGAAGCGCTCGTCTGCGTCCATCCGTAACGGAGTGGGTAGCGCGAAACTGACTTGTTCGAAGATCTTGGCACGAGAATCGAGTTGCTCTTTGGCGCGTTTGAAGATGTCGATGCAGCGCACGCACACGAGAGCGTTGTCGTCGGTTGAAGGTGCGTTTGCCTGAATGACTTCGCGCAAAGCTTTCGGGAGTTCACTCAGCGCAGTCATCGGCAGAGCACTTCGACCACAGGTTTGGCAGACGGTTGTTTGCGTCACGTTTGGGAGAGAAGGGGCTGGGTCGTTCGTAAGGATGTTTTCCGGCATCGCGCAATGATGGACGTGAAATGGAGGTTGGTGCAAGGGCCACCTGTCAGGTGTCACTGATCAGTGGTGTGGGCAGTGGTCAGTGGTCAGTAGCTTTGCACAAAAAGCATTTTACATTCCGGCTCTGCCGCCCCCTTGCGGTAAGCCTGAGGCTTACCGTTAGTTCAACTTGAATATCAGGCTATGCCTAAGTTGCTCCATCTGTGAGGCATAGCCTAGATCAAAATAAATGAAAACGTTCGGTAAGCCGCAGGCTTACCGCAAGGGTGCGGCACAGCCGGAATGCAAAAGCCTTTTTGTGCACAGCTGTGGTCAGTTGTGAGTACTTGTTCTATTAAAGGAGCACCTCAGCCAGAGACCCCTTGACTTCTGACCTCCGACCTCTGACCCCAACTGGCCGCTGACCACCGACAATCCGCTCGCAAGTTGTACTGATCATCGGCCGCGTGTAAGGTATGGCCAACACCAAACGACAACTTGAAGGGGGTTTGCAAAGCACCTCAAATGGCTCAAGATCAGCCAACCGTTGCGGACATTTTTCGACGCGCGCAGCAGCTCAAACTAGCGAATCCAAACTCAACTTATAAGCAGACTGGCGAAGCTTTATTGAAAGAGTTTAATGGCACGCCGTTTCCGCCTCTTCACAATTTAACGATTCCCGAACAAGACGACCGCGCCCCTGAAGAGGATTGGACCGCTGGCCTGCCGATCATCAGACGCGGGATTCAATTCCAGGATTGGAAAGAGGTTATCGCAGGCATCATCTTGAGTCTCGAACAGACTGAAAATTATGAAAGCCAGCGTGGAACGTCGGGAGATCGCGATACCTGGCACGATCGGACCAAAGGCATCGAAGATTCAACCCAGAAGGTGATGGAGAAATGGATGCCGGCGGAGCTGCTCGCAATCGCAGAACGAGCCGGAAAGAAATGAGGCTGGGGGACTGCCGATTGCTAATTGCCGATTGCCAATTTGGCTAATGTTACTAGTGCAGTAGAACCGAAAAGCCATTTCGTCCTTACGACGGGCGCCGCCAGCACCAGGAATCAGCAATCAGCAATCCGTCAATCAACAATTGGCAATCAACAATCGGCAATCAACAATCGGCAATCAACAATTCTCCTATGAGCTTCCTCGGAAACCTTTTCAACGATTCAAAATACCAGCAAGGTGATCCTCGACAACCGGATGAGATCACTGAAGCCGACATCATCAGTCCTGACACGCGTCGCGGACAGCGAATTCCACCTGGACAATCGCGCACCAAGAAATGGCCAGTGCTCGACGCCCACGGCACTCCGGAGATTGATCTCGCAACCTGGGAGTTTGAGGTTGATGGTCTTGTCGAGCATCCACAGAAGTGGTCGCTCGATGAATTCATGCAGTTGCCCGCAGTCAAGGTCTACGCAGACTTTCACTGTGTGACGCGCTGGTCGCGCCTCGACAACATCTGGGGCGGCGTACCAACTAGAGAGATCGCAAATTTCGCCGGAGTAAAACCCGAAGCGAAGTTTGTTCTGGCGAGCGCCCACGATTTCGGATGGACCACCAACGTTCCGCTTGAATACTTTTTGAAAGAAGACTCACTCTTCGCGTGGTCACATGATGGTCAACCCATTCCGCCAGAACATGGTGGCCCGGTTCGTTTAATCATTCCGCAGCTCTATGCCTGGAAATCGGCAAAGTGGGTTAAGGGTGTTCGTTTCCTTGAACAGGACCAGGCTGGCTACTGGGAGGAGGGCGGCTATCACATGCGTGGAAATCCCTGGACGGCCGGCGATGGCGAGCGGTTCCGATGGTCATGAAGATTCTAGAAGTTTCGGTTAATGATGTCGCTTCCTAATGCCACGACACTCAAGGACGCTGCCGCAGTCATCCTCCTTCGACAAAATACCGACCCCTCAAACCCTGAAGTTTTCTGGGTGCAGCGCAGTGAAAAGCTGGCTTTTCTTGGCGGTTACCACGCGTTTCCGGGTGGTCAGCTCGACGAAGACGACGCGGCAGTGCCGGTTGAGAACAGCCCGGATGCTGAGATTTCTGCGGCAATCAGTTGTGCTGCACGCGAGTTGTTTGAAGAGCTGGGTGTGCTAGCGGTTCGCGGCGGTGACTCGCTAACAAAAGGTCAGCGAAGATCGTTGCTCGATGATCTCGAGTCGGGTCGAGTGCCCTGGTCCAGGTTGCTCGAGCACTACGATCTCAAACTTGACGCAAGAGATTTCACTTTCGCTGGTAGATGGGTTACTCCACCATTCAGCGCAAGAAGATTTGATACCTGGTTCTTTGTTGTGCCTTGTCCACCAAAACAAGAGCCCAATGTAGTCCCAGGTGAGTTGGAGCGAGGCGAATGGATCGCGGCCCGAGATGCACACGAGCGTTGGGAGCAATCAAAGATCATCGCGGTGCCGCCAACTCTTCATGCGTTGAAAACGTTGTCGGCTGGCTTAGGACCAAACTTAACTGAACGCTTTCTTTCAATTCCTCAGGCACGACGTGAACCCGCTCGTCGAATAACTTTTCGCCCAAACTACAACTGCTTTCCGGTTCGCACTCCAACCAAACCACCCGCTACGCATACCAACTGTTACCTGATTTGTACTTCTGAAGAGATTCTGATTCTCGATCCCGGTTCGCCTTACGAAGATGAGCAAAAAGCGCTTGCCGAGTGTGTTGACTCTTTAATTTCAGAGGGTCGTAGAGTGCGCGAGATCCTGTTGACGCATGTTCATCCCGATCATGTCGCGGGCGTGAATGTGCTGCGAAAGCATCTGGGCGGTGATATTCAGGTGTCAGCGCATCCGCTCACAAGTGAACCACTGCGTGGGGCTGTTGAGGTGAATCGCCTGATCAAAGACGGCGAAGTCATTACGTTGACAGGAACGCCGGCAATCTCTTTGCGCGTGATGCATACGCCCGGTCACGCTCGAGGACATCTGTGCCTTCATGAAGAACGCACTGGTACGTTGATTTCCGGAGACAACATCGTCGGCCTCGGATCAGTATTGATAGAGCCGGGAGAAGGCAACATGCGCGATTATCTATCTTCGTTGCGACGGATGCGCGCGATTGAAGGTCTCACGGTGATTTTCGGCGGGCATGGACCAGCGATCGCTAACCCTTATGCCAAGATTGACGAATACATCCATCACCGGTTGAAAAGGGAAGCGGACATCCTGCAAGCCGTGCGCGACGGCTGCGGCACGCCCGTCGAGATCGTCGCGAAGGTTTACACAGACGTATCACCTAAGGCACATGCGATGGCGGAACGTGCAGTGCACGCACACCTCGAGAAGTTGCTTGAAGATGAGTTGGTGATGATGGCGGGTGATCGGTGGAGTGCGACCCTTTAAACGAAGGGAGTTCGAATTACGCAGTCACCAAGGTCGTCATCCAGTGACGTTCGAATATCGCGTGGCATCCACTTTTCCGACTTTTCTCCCGACGTATTAAGATACCTGACAAACAGACAACATCGCTGACCGATCAGGGGCTAAGGAACAGATGCAATTACCAGCAACGTTGGGACAACTCAAAGAGCAGGGATACCACAGTGTTTCAGTTAAAGATGAGTTACGAAACAATCTCATTAAGAAGCTGCAAAGCGCCGAAAGACTCTTTCCCGGAATCGTCGGGTACGATGAAACGGTAGTTCCTCAACTCATTAACGCCATTCTCTCCAAGCACAACGTCATTCTCCTCGGGCTTCGCGGTCAGGCAAAAAGCCGGATTATCCGGCAATTAGCAGAACTCCTCGACGAGAAGCTGCCAATCATCGCCGGCTCGGAAATTAATGACGATCCCCTGCGGCCGATCTCCGCCTATGGCCGACAAACCATCGAACTTCATGGAGATGAAACAAAGATCGATTGGATCGGACGCGACGCGCGCTTTGTTGAGAAGCTCGCAACGCCGGACGTCACCATTGCAGACATCATCGGCGATGTTGATCCAATCAAAGCCGCGAAAGGCGGGCATCTTCTCAGCGATGAACTGACGATTCACTACGGCCTCTTGCCCAGGGCGAATCGCGGCATCTTCGCGATAAACGAACTTCCTGACCTCGCCGGTAAGATTCAGGTCGGTCTTTTCAACATCATGCAAGAAGGTGACGTGCAAATTAAGGGATACCCGGTTCGGCTTCCACTCGATATCGCGCTCATCTTCTCGGCCAATCCCGAAGACTACACAGCGAGAGGCAAGATCATCACACCATTAAAGGATCGTATCGGCGCAGAGATCTCTACTCACTATCCCGCACAGTTGCAGACCGCAGTTGAAATCACACGCCAGGAAGCGTGGATCAACCGCGACGGCCTTCGAGATCGGATTCAAATTCCCGACTTCATTCGCGAGGTCGTCGAGCAGATTGCCTTCGAAGCACGTGACGACAATCGCGTGGATAAGCAGTCCGGTGTTTCACAACGCATGCCAATCACGGTGATGGAAACAGTTATTTCCAATGCTGAGCGACGAGCCCTGGTCACCGGTGAGACGGAGATTGTGCCGCGCATCTCGGACATCTACGCTGCTATTCCGTCGATGACTGGAAAGATGGAACTGGAGTATGAGGGCGAACAGATCGGTGGTAACCGGATCGCCAAAGATCTGATCAAACGCGCGGCGGGAGAAGTCTTTGAAGGCTATTTTGTCGGCATCGATTTCACGCGCACGGTGCAGTGGTTCGACCAAGGCAACAACCTTCGTCTCGCCGACACCGCTGCGGCAGACGAATGTTTGCATCTGCTGGACGCGGTGCCCGAGTTGATCGAATCGGCATTGATACCTTTCGACTTTAAACGCACGGATGCCGCGCGCGTAGTTCCTGCCTGCGAGTTTATTCTGGAAGGTTTGTACGCGCAGAACAAGATCAGTCGTAACGAGGAAGGCGGGTATACGGCAGTAACGAAGGCGAGAAAAGATCGCCGCGGGATGATCTACGACGACCTCACGGAAACTGGAAAGTATAGTTAATGACGATTGATGATTCACGATTGACGATTGCGTGAAGGGGACAGAGTCACTAAGAATCGACCGCAATACCAGCCCATAAAGAGGACCCATCTCGAAATCGACATCGACAATCGGCAATCAGCAGATCAAGATGAAGTTCACGCGTTACTCTAAATTCAAAGGCCTCGACGTCTCCGGAATCAACCTCGGCGACTTGATGGAAGGTTTGTCTGAGTCGCTGCTCGATTCGGGGTTCACCGATGACTATTACTGGACGCGTGAACGCAGACCGCAAGACACTTCCCTTGATGCCTTGCGACGTGCACTCCTGAAAGCCTTACTGGAACAAGGTCTGATTGATGAGCAACAGATAAAAGAGATGCTCGCCGATAACGAAGGCAAGTTTAAAGGCTCGCTGCTCGAAGAGATGCTCAATCAACTGATCGAAAGGCTTGTTGATGAAGGCTACCTGACCCTCCGTGAAGAGCCCGCTCAACAACGCCCGCAGCATCAACAAGCAGGTGTACCGAATGTTTCTGAGCCAATGCCACGAAACGTTAAGTTCGAAGTGACCGAAAAGGGGCTCGACTTTCTCGGCTACAAAACTCTCCGCAACCTGCTTGGCAGCATGGGCAAGAGTTCACTCGGGCGACATGACACTGCGCATCTGGCTACAGGTGTTGAAGCTGTCGCAGCAAGTAGACCGTACGAGTTTGGAGACACAGTTAACCTCGATGTGAATACAACCTTGCTAAGTGCAATTCAGCGAGAGGGTCTCTCACTTCCGCTGAATCTTGAATATCGCGATCTTCATGTTCAGCAGTGTGACTATCAATCCTCCTGTGCCACCGTTGTCATGCTTGATTGTTCCCATTCGATGATTCTTTACGGTGAAGATCGATTCACTCCAGCCAAGAAAGTCGCGTTGGCGCTGGCCCATCTGATTCGTACGCAATATCCCGGCGATTCACTGAAGATTGTGCTCTTTCACGACACAGCCGAAGAACTGCCGCTGGCAAAGCTCGCAACCACACACGTTGGTCCTTATCACACCAACACCGCGGAAGGTCTGCGTCTCGCCCGGAGAATACTTCAATCGCAGCGAAAAGAGATGAAGCAGATCGTTATGGTGACAGATGGCAAACCTACCGCGTGTTTCATTGAGGACGGCGTAAGCTCGTCAGCAGGCGTTGGGAGCTTGCGAGGTAAAAAATCGTTCGAGAAAAACAAGTCATCTCGCGCCGACAACCATCGACGTTTATACAAGAACTCGATGGGCGGCGATCCTTATGTGATGGACGCGACGTTTAAGGAAGTCCAGGCGTGTCGTAAAGCAGGTATAATGATTAACACGTTCATGCTGGCAAGCGACTATTATTTGGTTGAGTTCGTCAAGCAGATGGTCGCCATGACAAACGGGAAGGCCTATTTCGCAAACCCCGACAACCTGTCACAGTTTGTTCTGATAGACTTCTTGAAGCGCAGGACAAGTCGGATCCGCTGAGTCCTGCCACCAACTCTAAATTCACCTGAAGATTCCTTGGAGTGCGGTGGCAAGCGCAGCGCGACACCGCTTTGGATCAGAAACCGAAAGATTGGCGTTGCAGATTAAAACCGCTCGTATCGCAACGGTGTGACCCATTTATTCTACCTACAGTCCAAAGCGGTGTCGCGCTGCGCTTGCCACCGCACTCCAAGGTTTTAGCGACTAACTCGGTACTGATTGTTACCCCTCCAACAGTGAGGATTTAGTCGGCGGATGAGATCCACACTCCTATCCAAGCTAGCACCCGGGCGAGCCTTCTTTCCTTATCTCGTGCTCCTTGCGGGACTGATCTTCACGGCCGTAGTCTGTTACAACCTCGAGGCCTTTGGCGAAGCAGAAGATCAGGCCCGCTTCAAAGCCTCTGCTCAAGAGATCGGCGCCGCGATTGAAAGCCGCATAGAAACCTACCTCGCACTGTTGCGGTCCGGTTCCGGGCTTTACGCCGCCAGCGATGCCGTCACGCCAACCGATTTTCAACGCTTTGTAGAGCAGCTGGAACTCGACCAACACTACACTGGAATTCAGGGCATCGGCTTCTCTGCGAAACTCACCGCCGCGGAGAAAGATTCTTTTGTTAATTCGATGCACAGTCAGGGAAAGACGAACTTCAAGATCTGGCCCGAACACGGTCGTGACGAATATCACGCAATCGTCTATCTCGAACCGCTAACCAAGCTTAATGAACTGGCACTCGGTTACGACATGTTCACCGAGCCCACGCGGCGCCGAGCAATGGAGCAGGC